>NZ_JQLW01000005.1:338649-423649 GCF_000744415.1 Ghiorsea bivora | reverse complement strand
ATTGTGCAATATTCCCCACTGCTGCCTTCCGTAGAAGTCTGGACCGTGTCTCAGTTCCAGTGTGGCTGATCATCCTCTCAAACCAGCTACTGATCATCGCCTTGGTAGGCCTTTACCCTACCAACTAGCTAATCAGACGCGGACTCATCTATCAGCACAAGGCCCGAAGGTCCCCTGCTTTCCCCCGTAGGGCTTATGCGGTATTAGCTTGCGTTTCCACAAGTTGTCCCCCACTAATAGGCAGATATCCACGCGTTACTCACCCGTGCGCCACTCGTCAGCATCTAGCAAGCTAGATCTGTTACCGTTCGACTTGCATGTGTTAGGCACGCCGCCAGCGTTCGTTCTGAGCCAGGATCAAACTCTCCGTAGAAAGTTTAACTTTGTTATATTACTTAATCCCAACTATCTGGTCACAAGACCACTCAAAAATAAACGTAACGTTCATATTATGAACTATAAGCTTACATCAAGTAATCCTACCAAATAGTTAAGGAAAGACTCGATGCGCTCACAGCTCAAGTAAAAATTATATATTGTAAAGAGCAAATCCAGCACCGTAACATGTCACTTTAAAAGTAACCCGTCTCGCTGCGGGCGGCGAACTTTATCGCCTGACTTTAACTTGTCAACATCTTATTTTTAACGCCTACTTAAGACACCAAAAACAACATCCAAACAATCCAAAATCAACCACAAAAAACAACCTCTTACAAAACCGTTTCCTGTGACCCTTCTTACGAAGGGAGGCGAAACATATCGCCCAACTTTAACCTGTCAACTGCTTATTTTTAACACCGAAACGGCAACCAAATACAAGCAGAAAACCAAGCAAAACACCGCTAAAAAAACCTTCTTTCTAACAGCCCCTCCTTGCGAAGGGACGCGAAACTTAACCGCATATTTCCAAAGCACAACACTTTATTTCGATAAGGGAAATCCAGGTAGAATAAAACCTTATTCCTCAACCTTTTTGCGTTCTTTTTTAGCACGAATACGTTCCTTCTTATCATCGGCTGCATGTGCACTTCGTGGTTTGCGTGGCAAAGCACGATATATTTCAATGCGTTCACCATCATGTAATTCTTGAGTCAGTTTGACCAGTTTAGCAAATACACCAATCTTATTGACCGCCAAATCAATATTAGGGTACTTCATTAATACTGTAGACATATGAAGCGCCTGCTCAACTGTACACGCCTCTGGAACATCAAGTTCCTCTAAAAACTGTTCATGGGGTAAAGCGTATACAATCGAAATATGCATCAGCTACTCCTTAAATTGCCGAAAGGCTTCTTGCACGTTTTTCAAACGTGTTTACCATCGTTTTACAAGCTGCACCAAAAAGAGGTGATGCCACAAGGTCTAGCATCATGTTCTTGAATTCAAATTCAATAGAAAAATGTACTTTACAACGCTTGTCATCAATATGTTCAAACGTCCATACACTTTCCAAGAACTTAAAAGGTCCAGACAACAAACGAATTTCGACAAGTTTGTGCGGCATAAAATAATCAACCGTTTGAAACCTGTGTTTTGTGCCAGCCAAGTCCATAGTTAACTCAGCACTCAACTCATTTTCTTTCACTTCCAACAACCTCGCACCACTCACCCAAGGCACAAAAGCTGGGTAGGCCTCAATATCCATCACCAAGTCATACATCATCTTAGCACTTGCAGGCAATACTTTTGTTTCTTCAAAGCAATGCATTAGCCGCGGCTTCTTTTCTTTTCCTGATGTCTTTTTTCATTGGCCGTCTTAGTTTTACCCTTTGCTTTTTCTTCATAAGGGTTGTCAGATTTAGCAAACTTCAAACGCACAGGAATACCCGGCAGCTTAAAGTGCTGCCTAAAACTTTTTTCCAAATAATGTTTATACGATGGTTTAATGGCTTGCGGGCGATTACTAAAAATCTTAATCGTTGGTGGCGTTGTGCCAATTTGCGAAGCATATTTTAAACGCACAACTGCACCGCTATCACTGGGTGCATACTGTTTTTTCTCAGCCGCTATCATCCAGCGGTTTAACTCACCCGTACCAATCTCAGTAGCATTGGCAATGCCAGCCTCAACCGCATGTTTCAGTAGTTTTTTTACGCCTTTTTTATGTTTAGCAGCTGTTCGGAACACGGGAATATCAGGCAAACCACGCATCCTAAAGTCCAAACGCTCAACATAATATTTCCAATCTTCATCGGATAACAAATCCACTTTGTTGACCGCAACAATCAAGGCACAACCTTCTTCCTGAGCCAAATGCATCAAACGCATATCTTGCTCAACAATACCCTCTGCACCATCCAACACCATCACCGCAACATCGGCACGTCTAAATGCTTGCACCGCTTTCACTCGCGCCACAAATTCAATCACATCATTGATACGTCCTGATTTGCGTTGCCCTGCTGTGTCCACCAAACGAATAAAACTATCATCATAAGGCATATCGGTATCAATCGCATCTCGCGTGGTTCCCGCAATCGGACTAACCACCATTCTATCTTTGCCCAACCAAGCATTGATAAGTGTGGATTTACCCACATTCGGGCGGCCAATCACGGTCACTCGCGCCAATGGTTTTTCATCGCTGATGGGGTCTTGAATATCATATTTGGGAGTCGTTTTCGCTATCAACGAACACAAACTTTGCATACCATGACCATGTGCCGCCGAAACAGGCTGGGGGTCACCCATACCAAGCGCAAAAAATTCAGAGGCAAGCCCTGCATTTTCCGCTTTATTCACGGTAAGTATTACGGGAATATTTGATTTACGTAACTTCTGAGCCAAGGCATGATCCACAGGTGTTGGGCCAGCAATCGCATCGACGGCAAACAACACCACATCTGCAATTTCAAGCGCTGCTTCCACTTGACTATCAATGGCACCTTGCATTTCACCATGCTGTGATTCACCAATACCACCGGTATCCACCAATACACATGCTTCACCACCAATGACACATTCCGTTTCTAGCCTATCAACTGTTACTCCAGGTCTATCACCGACAATAGCTTTCCTTTGTTTAATAATACGATTAAATAATGTTGATTTACCCACATTCGGGCGACCCACAATAGCAATAACTGGCAATTGATGTCCCATCATGGTTTCACCATAACCATTTCGCCGCGTTCTGTACGCACCAATAACCCGTTGGGTGTCAGTAAAGGCTCACGTGAAATATAACCTGATAGAACGGTTTGGGCTTTCACATCACCTTGCAAGTTCAGTTGGTATACAGTGCCTTGGTTATTTGCCAACCATAATGCGCCTTGCCAAAATACAGGACCCAATAGCCCTGCGGCGGATAATTTCTTGCTCCACAAACGCTTCCCTTTCTCAATATCATAAGCATGCACATAACCTGTGCTATCTGCCATATACAAAATTTTGCCAGCAAGCACTGGAGAAGATCGCAAAGAAACAGGCAGATCCAACAATAACGAACCATCTGCTGCTGAAATCACCTGCAACTCACCTTGAAAAAGCGGTGCGAGCAGCACATCCTTGTTGACTTCTCCATCCAAATGCAGTTGCGACAAGAAAATGGGGTTAGCCAAAGGTGTTTTAATATCGGAAAGTGATGCCGACTCACTCGAAAGCAACAACTGCTTTTTCCACAATAAATCACCGCTATCTGCCTTTAAAGCAATGGCATCACCATTATTCAATAACACATAGATATGCGAACCTAACACCAATGGTGAGGCATTAAGATACATGCCTAAAGTATTGTTTTGCCCTGAAAAGCTCCATTGTTTCTTACCCGAAGCTGAAAAACGATACACCCGATTATCCGTGGTTTGCACCAAGAAGTCATCATCAATAGCAACAGGTGTACCCGTCAAACCTGCAGTCAACTGTATTTTCCATTGTACCTTACCTTGCACAGGATCAACACCATACAACATTCCCGTAATATCACCCAAAACCACAAGCTGATTGGGCAGTGCCAATACACCTGAATCTGAAGGTGCTTGAATGCGAATGCGCCGAATATCTCTACCATCCATATCATACACATGAACCCAACTGTCTTGAGCGCCCAATACAATATACGATTGCCCATCGGCCTCAATCACAGCAGGCGCGCTTAATGCAAGCGGCGCATTGGGCAAACGTTGATCAACATCAACAGACCAAGCAATATGCAATTGTGCCGACGCATTGGCATGTACAGCACTCAACATCACTGCCATGCAAAGTACGAAAGCACGAAGTAACATCGGCTTACTTCTCAAGACGTAATGATGCAAGCTCTGCTTCTAAACGAGCAACCAACTCACTGTCTTTAGACTCTGCATCCAATGCTTTTTGAATCAGCGTAACCTTTTCTACTTTATCTTCCGTCAAGGATGCAAGCAAAGCATAACGTGCTTGTTCATACTGTTTACCCAAACGTTCAGACAATACTTCCTCTGCCTCAGCTGCTTTACCTTCAATAATCAACAGCTCTGCCAAATCTAAACGCGCCTGCCATACAAACTCAGGGGCAACTTTAGACGCGATAAGCGAACGTAAAAGCACTTGTTTTTCAGGCGCATCACTTAATTTTATTTTTTGTAACTTCGCCAACACAGCATAACCCGTATCTGCAAAATCCTTAGTCACCGTATCCAAAAGGTTGGCGCGCTGTGTTTCATCAGCTGTATTGATCGCTTTCATATACAATAACGCTGCTGAATTTTTCTCAGTCATTTGCTGCTCTTTCCACAGCGAAACACCAACCAGTGCCACAAGTACCACGATAGCACCTGCAATCAACTGTTGCTGATTGTATTCCAACCACGCCATGATTTTAGCGCTTTGCATATCCCGTTTTAATTCAACAAAATCTGTGCCATCAACGATGCCCTCAACAGGAGCATTCTCTTCTTTTTTCTTTTTCACCTGAATTACCTTGCCTATACCTTCATGAAATTGCAGCCACACGCTAAAGGGCTGATGACGAGTGTCAATTATTGTGCAGCAAGGTCTTGATGATTTAACGATTTACCAAATAATCCAACTTGCGCCAAATGGCATCATGAAATACTTCCGTAACCAAGGCTTTTGCCCCTGATTGTGCATGCAGTACTGATCGTCTAGCCCAACAATGCTGGTAAACACCTGCAGATTTCACCTGTGTCACACTTAATCCTGAACGTGATAACAGCAAACCTCGATCTGACAACAAGTTTGCCAAGGGTCGCTTACCAGCCTCAAGCTCTGCCATCAGCTCTACAGGCAAAATATCCAAGGGTAATACCGATTCGGCATCAAACATGACTTCCCCACGTGATTTTAAGGAAACCTTACGCCGCAAACAGCGCTCGTAAGGTTCAACATCCAATAAACCAGCCTCAACCTCACTGGCTGTACTCATACATTGATCATGCAGCTGCACATCCAACTTCAAGCCATACTTCTGCTCAAGAAAGTTTGTTAACACACTCGTCACGCGCAGCACGCGCATCTGTATGGCTGTCATTTGCTGATGAAGCTCTGGAGAAAACTTCGAATCTTGCCATGTTTCCACCGCTAATAATGCTGTGATCATGATGCACACATCACTTGCGGTTTGTAATGCATAACCACAGCATCTTCCCTAGGTTTACTCGCAGTTTTTGCATAATACTTTGGTCGTCTTGCTACTGCAACGTAACCCAAAGTCTTATAAAAAGCTTGTGCACCAAGGTTAGAGGCGCGCACCTCCAATACCAATTCATCCATATCTTGTTTTGTTTGCATAAGCATACCCATCAACTGCTGAGCAATACCTTGCCGACGTTTATCTTGCCGAATAGCCAACTGCATAATTTGCGTTTCAAACAAAATATCTTGGCTTAAGACATAACCCAGCAAGTCTTCATCTTGGTAACAAACAAACAAATCATAACCCACCTGCAACGACTGCAACATCACTGTTTTAGACCATGCCTCATCAAATACTTTACGATTTAAAGCAAACACGGCCTCTATATCATCAATATTGCCTTCTCGGTAGTTAAATGCCATGACCTACTCGGGTGCTTCGACTTGTTCCTTCCAATTACAGGTTTCACTGGCACAAACATGTTCTGTACCATTACGTTTAGTCACTTTAACTGTAACAAAGGGGGCATCACACTCCGGGCACTTTTTATCAATCGGCTTGTTCCACAATGCATGTTTACATTTTGGGTATTGTGAACATGAGTAAAACACTTTACCCCTGCGCGACTTTTTCTCTAAGAAAGTACCCTTATTGCAGGTAGGGCAAGTTATGCCTGTATCCACAGGTTTTTCTAAAGGCTGAATATTTTTGCACTCAGGATAAGCCGAGCAACCCAAAAACTTACCATAACGCCCTACCTTAATCACCATAGGTGCACTACATTTTTCACATATTTGGTCAGATTTCTCAGGTTCTGCAGGCGCTCCACCATTATCATTCAACGGTTTGGCAACCTTACACTCAGGGTAACCCGTACAAGCCATAAACTTACCATACCTACCCAGTTTGATTGCCATCGGCTTGCCACATTCAGGGCAAATTTCATCGGTTGCTTCATGCGTCACATCAGAGCGTTTGACGTTTTCTTGGGTGTGGTCAATCCGTTCTTTAAACGGACCCCAGAAATCATGCAACAAGGGTCTCCATTCACGCTCACCACGCGCCACAGCATCCAACTTATCTTCAATGTCAGCGGTGAAATTCACATCCACAATATCACCAAAATAATCGGTTAAAAACTTGCTTACAATTTCGCCCACATCCGTTGGCACAAAGCGTTTTTTATCCATCACTACATATTTTCGCTCACGCAATACATTCAAAATCGATGCATAGGTTGATGGGCGACCAATACCATGGGCTTCAAGCTCTTTAACCAGTGTCGCTTCAGAAAAACGTGGTTTGGGTTCGGTGAAATGCTGCTTGGGTTCAACCGATGCAACATCAATCACATCACCGACTTCCAAAGGCGGCAATGTTTTTTCATCACCACCTTTGCTCGGTTCATCTGTGCCTTCAATATAAAGCTTACGGAAACCTGGAAAAACCAAGGTTGAACCATTAGCGCGAAGTATGGTGCCGCCTGATGTTAAATCAGCGCGCACTTGGTCAAGCACGGCGGCTTCCATTTGTGACGCTACAGTACGCTTCCAAATCAGGGTATAGAGCTTGAGTTCATCTGCTGACAATGTGCCCTTCAAACTCTCAGGAGTACGCGCAAATGATGTTGGGCGAATAGCCTCATGTGCTTCTTGTGCATTTTTACTTTTGGTTTTGAATACCCGTGGTTTTGATGGCACATACTCGCTGCCAAACTGTTGATGAATTTGCTCACGCACTTCATCAATCGCTTCTTGCGATAAACTGATAGAATCTGTACGCATATACGTAATCAAACCAACACGTTCACCATCAACCTCTTCACCTTCATACAATTTCTGCGCAATTTGCATGGTTTTTCGTGCCGTAAAACCAAGTTTACGTGATGCTTCCATTTGCACAGTGGATGTAATAAATGGTGGGGATGGGTTTTGTTTACTTTTCTTTTTCTGAACATCGCTGACCGTAAAACGTGCTGATTCAACAGTTTTGGCTGCTTGTTGTGCTACTTTTTGGTTATTTAAATCAAATTTAGTGAGTTTTTTGCCATCTAAAGTATTTAATAACGCTTTAAACGTTGATTTGGAGGTTTTACCATTGATACATGAAGCTTCAATCGTCCAGTATTCTTTGGGTTTGAAGTCTCGAATATGCTGTTCACGCTCACAAATCAAACGTAGCGCAACCGATTGTACCCGCCCAGCGGATAAACCACTGCGAATTTTACGCCACAATAGCGGTGATAATGTAAAACCCACCAGATAATCTAAGGCTGAACGTGCCTGTTGCGCATCCACCAATGGCATGTTTAATTCTGTGGGGTGATCCACAGCATATTGAATGGCTTTGCGGGTAATTTGGTTGAATGTTATCCGCGAAACTTTCTTACCTTTAAGTTTGCCGCGTTTTTCCATTTCATCAGCAACATGCCAAGCAATGGCTTCCCCTTCCCTATCCAAATCGCTGGCGAGAATAAGTTCATCGGCTTTTTTTAAGGCTTTTTCAATGTCCGACAAACGTTTTCTTTTGTCTTCAATCACTTCATATTTTAAGGCGAAGTTGTTGTCTACGTCTACAGAGCCATCTTTCTTCGGAAAAGCCCGAACATGACCATAAGAAGCCAGCACTTTATAACCTTTGCCTAGGTATTTCTCTATGGTTTTGGCTTTGGCTGGAGATTCCACCACTACAACTGCACTCATGTTATCCCCTTATAAAACTTAGCATAATGTGTATCGGCTACCGGGTAGTTTCTCGATAACCCCTTGCAACTCAAGGCGCAGCAAGATGGAAGAAAGCGCGGGCACGGTCAAGCCGCAATCTTCGGCAAGACTATCCACATGCATAATTTGCCTGCCCAACAGACCCATAATCTTCGCTTCAATATCCGATGTTGGCTGGTAAGAAGCACGCTTTGTTTCACCTGCATGCCAAGCCAAATGCTGTAAAACATCCGCAGCATCTGTCGCCAATATTGCACCATCTTGAATCAACTGATGGCATCCTGCATGAATATCATTCAGTACAGAGCCGGGCACTGCAAACACATCTCGTCCATATTGCGAAGCTTGACGCGCCGTAATCAATGAACCTGACTTCAAACCACCTTCAATCACAATCAGTCCTTGAGCAATACCCGCAATCAAGCGATTACGCTGAGGGAAGTAACCTGCTTTTGCTACAGTATGCGGCACATATTCACTCAACACACAACCTTTCTCAGCCAAAACATCTATTTGGCGTATTTGTTGCGCACTGCCTGCCAACAAACCGTAACCCAACACCGCAATACCAGCGGCATCAGCATCCAAAGAACCACCATGTGCTGCAGAATCAATACCGGGTGCCATGCCGCTAATCACCACCACCCCTTGTTGGGAGCAATATGCAGACCAACGTCGGGCAATCAATCTTCCTTCTGCACTTGCTTTACGCGCGCCCACCATGGCTAAGATTTTTTGTGATTGTAAACTTGCCAATGCACCGCGTACATACAAAACCATGGGGGCATCAGCGCAACTATCAAGACCTTGAGGCCACACATCATCGGCTTGGCAAATCATATGGATATTCTCTTGCTGGCATATGTTCACCAGACTTTCAATATCTCGATCGGCTTGGAGCGAGCGGGCTGCCGATAGTGCCGATGCCAATTTTGGCCCTACACCTTCAATGTCCAACCATGCCTGTTTGGATTGTTGCCAAATTAAATCCACGGAGCCAAACGCTTCAATCAGTTGTTGTGCTGTGTATGCACCAACACCTGAAACTAGGCTTAATCGGAGATAATCAATCGCCGACTGACTTATCATTCTAAGAAAATACTATCCTTTATTGGTGCAATGCCTGAACCATATCACCCGTATTAATCGGTGCAGAAGAGCGCATCACCAATACAATCGATGCATTTTCTTGCGGTACCAAAACAATCACTTCACCAATTTTTTCTTCGGGTAAAGCTTGGTATGTTTCTTCTTCGTAAGTTTTATCACGAACCAATCTGCCTTGACGGTATAGACCCAGAATTGCACCTGCCTCAAGCCCATTTTTTAAACCCAAATCAATACCTAAAACTTGGCCTTGCCCTGCTTCTGCAGCATCATCTCGGATATACATTACGTGACCCAACAAAGGACCTTTGGGGTAAGTCGGTTCAATATTATAATCAATCACCCTTGCTTTTTTCAAACGGTCTGTGCGGCCAATTTCTTCAAAAGCTTCCAAAATTGTTCCACGATAAACACCACTTTCTACCGAGGTTACTTCAACTCTACCCAAATGTTTAACAAGGTAACCCGCCATCTTTTTCCCATTTTCTGTTTGGTCATATACAGGGTCACCTGTTCGATAAATATCAAAAATGTCACCTGGGTTCGCTTTTACATCCAAGGTAAGATATACACGATCAAAAGCACCATAGTTCAAACGCTCATCTTCCGAATCAAGAATATGCCCTACACCTTCAACCGCATCAGGACGAATAAAGTCTTGTCTTGCCAAAGCCGTGAGGAAAATTTTGGTATCAATTTCTTTTTCAATACGTTGCGCGGGTTTATAAATAATACGTGGTTCAAGCTTGACCACCTCAGGTTTCGGTTCAACCTTCTTCTTGGCTTCCTTAATGCGCAGCCAAACTTCATTACCAGGGTAAATCAAGTCAGGGTTAGATACATACAAATTTTGTTCCCAAATTTTTATCCACTTTTCAGGATCTGCAAAATATTCTTCTGCAATATCCCATAAAGTATCACCTTTTTTGACAATATATGGCTGTGGAAAGGGTTTAACTAGCTCACTTTTTGCTACTGTACCGGGCATTAAAAAAGCATCGGCAAACAATAAACTGGGCGATAATAATAAAGCCAACATAAGGATGCGAAGTTCAAGTTTCATGTGAAGCTCCCTGCGTAACTACTTATAAAATTACTAAGAATTAGCAAAATTGTGGCAGATAATCAGCCTCACCGCAACTTTTCAACTAACTGGCAAGTGCTTCAATGTCCGCCAACCACGGGAAATAATCTAACAATATTGCTGCCACAGTAGAGAAACTACCCAAGAAAATCATAGCACCCACCACAATGAGCAAGATACCTGATACAACTTCTACAGCATGTAAATGGCGTTTAAAACGTTGTGACCAGTTTAAAAATGCATTGGTCGCAAAAGCTGCCAATAAAAATGGAATACCCAAACCAACAGAATACATCACCAACAACATCATACCTTCGCCTACTTGTCCCTGCGCACCGGCCATGGCTAAAATAGCACCCAAAATGGGACCAATACATGGTGTCCAGCCAAAGGCAAAAGCTGAACCCAGAATTAAAGCACCAAAACCACTTGTACCTTTCACATTATCTGTTTTTAGACGGGCTTCCATCATCAAGAACGGAATACGAATCAAACCTGTATAATGCAAACCAAAGATAATAATAATCAGCCCTGCACCCTTAGCCAAGGTGCTCATGTGCATCAACAACCATTGACCCAACCAAAATGCCGAAGCGCCCAAGGCAATAAATACCAAGCTAAAACCTAACACAAACCACATGGACTGTATCATCGCTGTGCGCCTTACTTGTTGATGGTCAACGGACGCATCACCACGTAAAGCATCCACGGAAACACCACTAATAAAAGATAAATATGCGGGTACTAAAGGTAAAACACAAGGTGATAAAAATGATAGCAACCCTGCAATCAAGGCACCAAACAATGAAATTTCTGACATGAAAACCTCTTTTTATGAAATTGGTCGCAAGTTTACAGGAGAACTTACGAAAAGGCGCGTAAATGATGTAATTGTTCGCGTATTTGCAAAACATGACGCGCACTCATCGACAAGCTTGTAATACCCATGATTAAAAATGTATGAAGCCAAGCTTGATTTGCGGCTAGTTCACCACATACTGAGACTGGAATATGATGTTTTTGCGCCGCATCTACCGTCATCTGCAATAGCTGCATCACAGCTGGGTGCCCAGCATCATACAAGTAACTCACATGTTCATCTGTACGGTCAACTGCTAGGCTATACTGCACCAAATCATTACTACCAATCGAGAAAAAATCTGAAACCTGCGCCAGTGTATCAGCCACCAAAGCTGCTGCAGGCACTTCAATCATGCAACCCAAACAAACCTTACCTGTAAACCCAATATCTTGGCAGACTTCGTGCACCACTTGCCTTACATCCACCATTTCTGACGCCACGGTAACCATGGGCACCAAAATCGAGATCTCTGCATGCCAACCAGCGCGTATGATTGCGCGCAGCTGACTTTGTAAAATTGTTTTGTTTTGCAACAACATGCGCACACCGCGCAAACCCAAGGCAGGGTTCTCACCTTCAAAAACAGGATTCATACCATCCATTACTTTTATTTTATCAATGGCCACATCGAGCAAACGAAAGGTCACAGGTTTTCCTTTCATGCCTTGAATCACCTGCTGATAGTACACTAGTTGCACCGCCTCACTGGGCAGCGTTTCACTTTGCATAAATAAAAACTCTGTACGAAACAAACCAATACCATCTACACCCTGTTGCTGCGCCATGATAATTTCTTCAATGAATTCAACATTTGCCATCAATGGCATACTGTATCCATCGTGGCTAACCGAAGGTTTATCCACATAGCTCTGCAAGCGTTTATGTTTTAATTGTAGCACTTGTTCTGCTTGCTCAAATTGCATCAAATCCTGTTTGTTTGGACTAAGTACCCATGATCCTTCTTCAGCATTTAGAATAAGCGACATACCATCATCAACCCAAGCGAAGAAGTCTTCTTGTACACCCGCAATACCTGGCAGACCAATACCCCTAGCAACAATCATGGTATGGCTATTTTCACCCCCTTGAATAGATACAAAACCAGATACGCCTGCACGCCACATATCCACGATGTCCATAGGTGAAAAATCTTGAGCCACCATAATAGCATGTTCGTACTGTTGCTGCTGATTGATACCCGCCAGCTGCACAAAAATACGTTCCCCAATATGTTCAATATCTGCTTTCCGACTACGCAAATAAGCATCTTCAATATGCTCAAAAACTTGAATAATTTGCCCTAAACTCTTTTTTAATGCCCATTCGGCATTGATACATTCCCGTTGAATAAAAAGCTCAGTTTGCTGAATTAATTCAGGGTCTTGCAACATCATATCATAAGCTTCTAAGATATGTTTAAGCTCACCTGATGCATCCATATCAGCTAACGTTTTAACTTCTTGCTGCAACTTATAGACTGCTTGGCTAATCGCAGTGCTTAAGCGTATTATTTCTGCTTCAACATCATCGCTTGAAATCTTATATTCTTGAATAATATGGTGTTTTTGATTCAACCTTTGCGCACAGCCAAGCACCAGCCCCGAGCTTTTGGCAACTGCAGAACCCTGTCTACGCACGTGACCCTGCGCATTCATGTATCTTCCCCAAAGCGTTGATTCACCAATGCTTCTAAAGCCAATACAGCTTCATCTTCATCCTCTCCACTGGCAATCAAAGTAATTTCAGCACCTTTGGCTGCCGCCAACATCATAATCCCCATGATGCTTTTACCATTCACTTCATAGTCTTGATATTGCACCTTAATATGACTGTTAAACTTGCTCGCTTCGGCGACAAAACATGCCGATGCCCGTGCATGTAAACCCAATTTGTTTTGAATCACAACTTGGCGTTTTACCATCACCCGAACTCCGCCATTTGTAATCGCATATAATGTTTCCCTGCTTCCACACTGGATTGTGCCAGCTGGTTTAAGTCCGCACATTCTTGACGCAAGCTAATCGCCCGCACCACCGCAGGCACATTAAAACCACTAAGCAATGCCACATGCTGATTCACCACCACACGATTCACTATATTCCAAGGTGTTGCACCCAACAAATCAACCAGAATTAAAACACCCTGCCCCTGATTCAAATTATCCAATACAGCACTTAAACCTGTATCTTCTTCATCTGGTATATCAGAATTGATAATATCCACTGCCTTAAACTGTGCCTGCTCCCCTAAAATATGTTCAACAGCCTGTTTGGTTTCACTAGCAATACGGGCATGTCCCAGCAATAAAACACCAATCATTGAATATCCCCTAACTCTCGATGGCGAATCAATGGTTCACTCATCTTTTGCGCTACCATCCAAGCAGCAATCCTCTCTGTCATATATACCGAGCGATGCCGACCACCACTACAGCCAAAAGCCAAAGTAAAATACCGCTTCCGCTCTTGTATCAAATGCGGCCAAATAAATGCTAACCAATCTTTGATTTTATCTTCCGCCATTTTAACTTCAGCTATAGGTTTAAAAAATGCTTGAACGGCCTCATCCTTTCCTGTCAACGGAGCCAAATCAGGTTCATAATGTGGGTTAGGCAAAAAGCGCATATCCATCACCATATCAGCGCCTGGTGGCAAACCTTTTTGGTAACTAAACGAAACCAATGAACATGTAACTGGCTGCGCACCTACCAAATTCATCTTTTGTTTATGCCAAAAAGACTCTACCGAATCCGCCAATTGATACGGGGTAAGTCGTGAACTGTTTAACATAATATCCGCTTGTTCATGCAGCGGCTCCAAAGCCCTTCGTTCAGCAACAATAGCTTGCCCCAAATCAATATCAGGAGCGTAAGGGTGCCTACGCTTCAATGTGGAAAATCTACGCTGCAACACGGCATCTTCAGCATCAATAAAAATGATTCTCCATGGCAAACCTTGCCGTATTGAGCCCAAAGCTTGCGATAATAACTCAGGGTTCTCTGTGCTCCGAATATCAATACCAACAGCTGCATTATCTGTATTCCGCATCATATTTTCTGCCCAGTGGGCAAGCATCGTTACAGGTAAATTATCTGTACAAAAAAAACCTAAATCCTCGAGAGCATGTAAAGCCGTACTTTTACCCGCACCTGAAAGTCCTGTGATAATAAAAAGCATCAGTCGCTCTGATCTTGTATACGTTGCCGCAAAGCCTGGGTAAACGTTTCTGTGCTATTAAAACCACGTTGTTTAAGCAACTGATTACGTGTTGCTACCTCAATCAGTGCTGCAAGAGAGCGCCCTGGTCTAACAAACAACTGTACTGAGGGTAGCTTTACACCATGCAAGACCACTTCTTCATCGCTATTAAGCCTATTTTTTTCCTGATAATCTTCCCAAGGCATCAAATCCACCACAAGTCGTACACGTTTGGTATCGGTGATGCCTGCTGCACCAAAAATATTTCGGATATCTAAAATACCCAGCCCTCGCACTTCCATTTGATAGCGTAATACTTCGGGGCTTCGCCCTACCAACACAGTTGGCGTTTCGCGTATCAATTCCACCATATCATCGGCAATCAATCTATGCCCTCGTGCAATAAGCTCTAAACCAATTTCACTCTTACCTATGCCGCTATCACCTCGAAGCAATACCCCCATACCAAACACATCCATATATACACCGTGATGGTGGGTAATCGGCGCTAAAGCATGGGATAAAAAAAGCGTCATATTTGCCATAAATGACGACGACTCATATTCAGAAATAATCAATGGTGTATCTGTACGTTGGGCAGCAGCTAAAATTAGCGCTGGTGGTTTAATGCCTCGTGTAATCACCACACACGCCAAACGCAAATCAAACACTGCATCAATCACATGTTTTTGCTCTTGCTCAGTACGTGTTTCCAAATATTCGACTTCTGTCTGCCCAATCACCTGCATGCGAATATCGCTAAGATGCTTAATGAAACCAGCAAATGCCAAAGATGGTTTTTGTAACCTGGGATGGTCAATATAACGGTGCAAACCTTTTTCGCCTGCAACCAAGGACATTTTTAATACTTCACCTTGCTCTGCAAGTATTTCGGCAATTGTAATCCTTGGGTTTTTCTTCATGGATTACTCACACGGAACATAACAACAGATCATGCAGCAAATAATGATGCTACTGTTTCCGCATCAGGCGCATCTCGCAAGGCTTTGCGTATATCGGTCTGTTGTAATAAACGCGCCAACGTTGCCAAAAGCTCTAAATGAACTTTGTTATTATCATCTGGCACAAGCAACATCACCACAATATGCACCAAAGCATCATCAATCGCATCAAAATCAACGCCTGCTTCATGAATAGCGACTACAATCACTGGCTCTATCAGCCCCCGCATACGGCCATGTGGAATCGCCACACCATGCCCCATGCCAGTGCTACCCAGCTTTTCCCTAGCCATAATCACTTCCAACACCAAATCAGGGTCCATGGAAGAAAGCATACCAGCCATTTCTGTTAACAGTGCACGTTTGCTCTGTGCTTTCGAACCTAACAAAACACGCTCTGGACGAACTGGTATGCTTTTGTTCATTTTATGCAGCTTCAGGCTCAATCCAGCTCAATGAGCCATCAGGGCGACGTGTTAATGCATTCAGTTTACCTGTTTCTTCATTGGTAAAAAGCAACACATTATCTTTCTCAGACAATTCCATTTTCATCACGGCTTCATCCATGCTCATCACTTGCACATCAACCACTTCATCAGCCAAGGTGTTGGGTTTATAAGATTCCGTCAATTCATCAGTATCATGCGCGACATCCAAAACTTTTTCACGCAATTTCATGCTGGTTTTACGCTGTGAACCTTGATGACGTTGCAATTTTGCACGATAGCGTTTGAGTTGACGATTAAGTTTATCCACCACACCATCAATGGCTGCATACATATCATCCGTTTCATGTTTGGCATGAATCGTAATACCATTGGCAGCCATATTAATTTCACAACGTTGCCTATGTTTTTCAACTGTTAATACCACATGCACATCAACAACATGGTCAAATGAGTGTTTCAAATGCCCTAATTTATCATTAACGTAAGATTTAAGCGGCTCTGTTAAGTCCACATGACGACCTGTAATAGATACTTGCATTTCCTACCTCCTGCTTTGAGATAAGCGTGTTTTTACAGCACGCCTTCGTTGACTGCTTGGCGGCAGCCCTAATTGTTCGCGGTATTTGGCAACGGTGCGCCTTGCTATACCAATACCCTCAGCTTGCAAACGGTCTGAAATCGCTTGGTCTGAAATCGGCCTTCCAATAGGCTCTGATTCAATCAATGTTTTCACCCGTTGTTGCACCCTGTGCACTGAAATCATGCCACCACCACGTGTGGGTAAACCTGCCGAGAAAAAGCAGCGCATTTCAATCAAACCCAAAGGCGTTTGCGCATATTTACCATTGGTTACGCGCGAAATGGTTGATTCATGCAAACCGACTTCTTCTGCAACCACTTGTAAGGTTAATGGTTTCAAACCCAAAACACCATGCTCAAGAAACAACCGTTGTTTTGCCGCTAAACATAAACCAACTTTCATCAATGTTTCACTGCGTTGATCCAATGCACTCAACAACCATTTGGCTTCTTGGCTGGCTGCATCCATAAACTCGCGATCTTTGCCTGTCCATGTTTTACCAGCCCACTGTTCACTCACTTTAAGCCCGCGCCACCCAGATTTGGGCACATCCACTTCAACCTCACCATCCACAATGCGGAATATAATTTCAGGTTGTACATAAATATTTTCTACACCGCGCAAGCCATGACCTGGAAAAGGGTCAAGCCGACGCAATAAATGACGTGCCGCAATGAGTTCTTCGGATGAGCAATGCATTTCTTGCATCAAAACTTCATCATCTGCAAGTTTATCCGCATGGTACAACAACATTTGGCGCACCAACATCGCCGACACATCATCATCTGAAATCTGCAACAACAAACATTCTGTTAAGTCGCGTGCACCAATGCCCCCTGGCTCCAGCTCTTGCACAATACACTCTAACACATGCACAACATCAGCCTCAGTAACACCTTCATAATCAACGGCTTGTATCACTTCATCTGCGGTAACACGGAAATAACCATCATCCTCTAAGGAATCAACAATAGCATGTGCAATTGCACGTTCCTTATCATTCATCGGTTGTTGGTTAATTTGTTCGTGCAAAGACTCACTCAAACTTTGTTCATCTTTCCACTGTTGGTCAGGGTCTGGCATACCATCAAACTGACTGCCATTTTGGTACATGGTTTCCCAGCGATTATCACCTTGCTCACGCCAATCTTCTTTTTGCTGCGATACAGAAGTATCTTCACTTTGGCGCGGCGTATTGTCTGCATCCAACTCCAATAGCGGGTTGGACTCTAGGCTTTCTTCAATATACAGCTCAAGCTCTTGGCTATTCATCGCCAATACTTTTAAGCTTTGCGTTAACTGTGGCGTTAAAGCAAGCCGTTGCGATTGCTTTTGACTAAGGTTTTGCCGAACAGTACCAGCCATTTACATGGGCTCCAGTGCTGTTGTAGCGCGGGCATATAATACAAACGTATTCACATCCACGTTATATATTTTTTTATTCAAAAAAGCAAGGGAAGTTCTGATTAAACCTAGACGAAGCAAGTTGTGATTCAAAACATTCAAAATCAAGGCGTGGGTCACATGGAATCGCCAGCTATTGCTCAAATTCACAACGCAGCGTTTGGGTACTCTAGACGCAGGATGCAAATTCATGACTTATTCAGAGCTTCCCTAGCACTTATGCTGCTTCAGAGTCACCCTCTTTCAGTGGCGCAAGCAACGTTGCCAGCTCACCATCTTCGTGCATTTCTGACACAATATCGCAACCACCCACAAACTCACCCTTCACATAAAGCTGAGGAATGGTTGGCCAATCACTGAATGTCTTAATACCTTCACGAACAGCAGGATCTAACAACACATTGATTGCTGCAAAAGGAACGCCTTGCTCTTGTAAAATTGCACACACGCGTTGTGAGAATCCACATTGTGGCATTTGTGGTGTGCCTTTCATGAATAAAAGCACATCGTTATTTTTTACAACTTCTGCAATTTGCTCTTGGACTGAATCACTCATGCTGCTGCCTCCTCAGGCGTTTTTGTTTTTAATGCTAAAGCATGCACTGCTGCACGCATATTGTCACCCAATGCGGCATACACCATTTTGTGGCGTGCAATGCGTGGTTTGCCTGCAAACGATGCAGAGACCACCGTCATTTCAAAGTGATCATCACCCGAATAACAGCGCACCTCAACATCCGCATCTTCAATATGCTCACATACCAATCGCTTCAATTCTTCAGGGTTTACACTACGCATTGTCAAACACCTCGCTTTGCTCATGATATGCCACATGATTATAATATGGTGGGCTTACTAGGACTCGAACCTAGAACCAACCGGTTATGAGCCGGTAGCGCTAACCAGTTGCGCCATAAGCCCGTTCACTGTGAACTTCACAGAGGGCGCAAGATAGTTTCAATTTAAAGACTAAGCAAGAGGGAGACCAATGAACAAACCCATCAAAACTTTATTGATTCTCGGTTGCGGCTATGTGGGTAGCAAACTCGCCATCACCGCCTTGGTACAAGGCATCAACATCAAAGCCACTGTACGCAATCAAAGCACTGCAAAAACCTTACAGCAGCAAGGTATTGATGCTGTGGTGAATGATAACCCTGCGGTATTGGATAACACATGGCTAAAAGATTGTGATGCTGTGCTTGATTCCATACCTTTAAATTATGATAAAGACCGCAAACCTTTTGAAACCCAATCATCATGGGTGGCTGCTCTGGTTGAAAAACTACCTACGCTCAAGTGGGCTGGTTATTTATCTGCAACCAGCGTGTATGCAGGCAGCGGAGGTGATTGGATTGGCGAAACTTCAACTCATTTTTCTACAAACCCACGCGGTGTGCAACGCCTTAAAGCCGAACAAGTCTGGCTTACATCGCGTGCTCCTGCCGAAGTATTTCGCTTAGCGGGCATTTATGGTGATGAACGCAATATCGTTTCCAAGCTTATGGCAGGAAATTATAAAACAGTGGCTTGGCAACCCGCCCACTACTCCAATCGCATTCATGTGGACGATATTGTGGCTGCATTGATGGTCGCCATGTTAAAGCCGCAAGCAAGCCGCATCATGAATCTATCCGATGATACACCATGTTCACACAAAGATTACGTGTGTACGCTTGCTGAAATCATTGGTGCACCCACACCTATCGTCCTCACACCCGAGCAAGCTGAAAAAGAAATGAGCCCTGCTTATTTGGATTTTTTTAGAGACAATAAACGCATATCCAATCGTAAGTTGCATCAACAACTGCGACCTAAACTGAAGTATCCAAGTTTCATGGATGCCTTTAAGCAAACTATGAAATCAAGGGCGTCCAAAGCCTAAAAACACTACCCGAACAACTGCTAGAAAACAGTTCAATGGCACCCGAATGCTGCTTAGCTATACCAAACGCTTTCGCCAGCCCTAAACCTCGACCCAAGAACTCTGTCGTCACAAAAGGTTCAAACAGCTTACCTTGCAATGCCTCTGCAACCCCTCCACCATTATCAATAATGCTTAGAACAATATACTTCCCTTCTCTGAGTTGGCGTTCTGAACAAGGCTCATGCAATATTTCATGGTCAAGCACCACTTGAACCTTACCCTCATAGTCACCTTTAATACGACCAATAGCCTCTGCTGCATTGTGTAAAACAGATAATATCATGTCCTTTAGCAACACCGCACTACCCTTGCACGGTTGTGCACCAGTTTGCCAACTCATATGTACATGAATGTTTTCAGGCAGCTGTTCTTTCCATGCTTGCACCACACTTTCAACCAATACTTGAAAATCAATAGTACTAAAATCGCTTGGCTCTTTTTCGACAAATGCAGACAACTGATTTGCATGTTGGCTGGTTTTTTCTGCAGCAGTGATAACTTGAGCACAATATTGCTGTAAACCTTGGTCTTTCACTTTGTATTGCATGATTTCAGCAAAACCAATCACTGCTTGCATCTCATTGTTGATTAAATGCGCCATGTTTTCAGAAAAACGTTTGGCCATCTCCAACCTCTCTTGCTTTGCTGTCTCTTGTAAAAGTTGATCCTGCCATTTCTGCAGCTGCAAGTAGGCATAATCAACAATAAACGCCAAAACGATACAGCTAACAATAAGGTTCATAGCCATTAAAACACTATACAAAGGCTCAGCACTGGTTAAGTCCAATATAAAAACGCCAGCCACACACAAAATAGTCAATGCAGCCCACAATCTACCACTGTCTGTCCCCATAAAACCAAAACCAATCACCACGACAACTGAAATCCAAGGTAACATCAAAATATCATTCCATAACAGCAGCAAACTACCGAACAGAAGAATCAGCATCATCACAGTAACTGTTTGTTGTACATAATGTTTATGACGGATAAACCAGTGTGCCGCAATAAAACACGCAGCCAACACGACCTCAACCACAGCACCTATATAGTTGTCCGTCATAAAATCTACTGCCGCAGTTAACGGAAACACTACGATTCCAATGTTCAACAAAGTGATAAAATGTTTGCGCTTGCGCTCATCAACAACCAGTTTCCTGAATAACACAGTCTTCTCCTTATGCCATCAGTAAGCAATCACCTTGCCAGACAAGTAAAAATAACCAATGCTTAGCCCATTATAGCAGAGAAGGGCATAAAAATGAATCTACAAGACAAAACCGCACAACTTTTGGATTATATCAGCCAAGCAGGCGCAAAACATGCCGATGCGATTGCAGTGAACAGCACCGGTAAATCCATTCAAGTACGCCATGGAAAAGTGGAAAGCATTGAAGCTGAACATGCCCAAGGCATAGGATTAAGGGGTTTTGTAGAAACCAACAAAGGCTTGGCGTTTGCCTCTGCCAGTTCATCAGATTTGTCCGACAGTGGTTTAAAATCTTTGGCGCAACAAGTGGTGGATATGGCAAAGATTTCCGAGCCTGACCCTGATGTTGTAGCACCTGTAGGCGCAAACCACCCTAGCACAGAAGATTTGGCAGCATGGCAAGAAACCCACCCACATATTCATCATGGCTGGGATACTGAGGCCGCCAAGGCTGCCGCCCTACAATGTGAGGAAACGGCACTTGGTTTTGATGATAAGATCCAAAACAGCGAAGGTGCGACGGCTGGTTTTGGTGATGATGAAAAGGTGTATGCTTGCAGTGATGGATTTGTGGCAAAAAATCGAAAATCTTCTTCATCTTTATCGGTGTCTGTGATTGCAGGTGAAGGTGAAAACATGCAACGCGACTACGCTTGGCATTCTGCATTTCAGGCCGCAAAACTACGCACTGCCAAATCCATTGGCGAAGAAGCTGCGCACCGCGCCGCATCACGTTTGGGCAGCAAAGTCATCAGTAGCCGCACTTGCCCTGTGCTTTTTGAACCCCGTATTGCAAGCTCAATTTTTGGTCATTTGTTTTCTGCCATCAATGGGCGTGCGGTATTACAAAAACGGTCTTTCTTGGCAGATGATGTAGGCAAAGCATTGTTTCCTTCTTTTGTTACCGTTGAAGAAAACCCCGACCACCCTCAAGGCATGGCAAATCGTTTGTTTGATGGTGAAGGTACGTTATGCCAACAACAAAACATTGTTAAAAATGGTAAATTAACCACATTGTTAACCAACCGCTATGTCGCTAAACGATTGAATATACCCGAGACAGGTAATGCCAGCCGTGGGCTCACAGGTGACATTGGCATTGGCACATCTAATATCATCGTACATGGTGGTGATATAAACCAACAGGCTATCATGCAAGACATTCAAGATGGTTTTTTTGTTACCGAATTGATGGGGTTTGGCATCAACCCTGTCACAGGTGATTACTCACGCGGCGCAGCAGGTTTTCTCATTGAAAATGGTGTCATCACGCAACCCGTGCAAGAAGTGACGATTGCAGGTAACTTGCGTGATATGTTTCAAGCTATTTCACATGTCGGCAATGATGTTACATGGTTTGGTAGCACTGCTGTGCCCAGCATTGTGATTTCCGACATGACTATTGCAGGGCAATAAGAAGGTGAACCAAAATATATGCAGCCCAAAAGAAACATCATACGAAACAAAAAGGTAGGGTAAGATTATGACAATCAATGTTTACGGCGTAGGCAACGCCATTATGGATTTACAAGTACAATGTGATGATGCTTTTTTAGAAGCCAATGCCATTGAAAAAGGTATCATGACCTTAACCAGCGAAGAAGATCAGCAAAAAATTCTTGATGCATTACAAACGCATAAGGTCAACACTTGTTCAGGTGGTTCGGCAGCCAATACCATTGTAGGTATTGCAGATATGGGCGGCAAGGTTGCTTATTGTGGCAAAACGGGATCGGATAACTTCGGGCTGCAATATGCCACAGAATTACAAGATTTGGGCATTCATTTTGGCGCCAAGGCAAGCAACGAAACCACAGGTACTTGCGTGGTTTTAATCACTCCCGATGCCCAACGTACCATGCTGACCAATCTCGGCGTATCTGCAACTTTATCCCCATCAGACATTGATGAAGCTGCGATTGCTAAGGCGGATTATATTTACGTAGAAGGTTATTTGTTTGCTGGTGAATCGACCAAGGAAGCAGCCTTACACGCCATTGATATTGCCAATCAGTGTGGTACCAAAATCGCCCTCACCATTTCCGACCCATTCTTGATCGATATTTGCCGTGATGAGTTCAAATACCTGATTGAAGGTCCAGTTGATTTGTTGTTTTGCAACGAAGATGAAGCAGCAGCCCTGACTGGCGAAGATGACCCCGTCCATGCTGCCCATGCTATCCACAAAACATGCGATAACGTGGCGCTCACCTTGGGTAAAAATGGCTCTATCATCATGCACGGCGGCGAAGTGATTGCCATTGAAGGTGTCACCGTTGATGCTGTGGATACCACAGGTGCAGGCGACATGTATGCTGCTGGTGTACTCTACGGCATCACCAATGGTTTAAGCTGGAAACAAGCAGGACATTTGGGCAGCCATGCCGCTGCGAAAATCGTAGCCCAGCTTGGCGCTAGACTTCCAGCACCATTATCCCAAGAAGAAATTCAGGAGCTTCTAAACTAAACGGTTGTAATGCTAAGTTTATATATATGACAAACGTCTTTTAAATAAACAAAAGCGAACACAAAATGTTTTTTCATATGCCATCCTGACTAAGTAATTGGTATATTCAACAAAAAAGGTGGTATCAATGATTGTAAGTCTCTCAAAGAAAACTTTATTGGAACTAGAGGGCTAAAGCAGTTTAATGTATACCACCTACTTTGGTTTTACTGAAAAACCTTTCACCATCGCGCCCAACCCGAAATACCTCTTTATGAGTGCGCGGCACAAAGAGGCCTTAGCGCATATGTTGTATGGCTTGCAGGGTGAAGGCGGAGTGATGGTGCTAACTGGCGAAGTCGGTACGGGTAAAACCACCATTTGCAAACACCTGCTGGAACAAATCCCTGAGCATACCGATATTGCATACATCATTAACCCTAAACAATCTGAAACAGAAATATTGGCAAGCCTGTGCGATGAGCTGCATATTAGATGCGCAGACACCCATAGCATTAAATCACTGACCGATGCACTCAACCAATACCTGCTCGAAGCATACAGCAAAGGCAGGCATACCGTTTTAATCATTGATGAAGCACAAAACTTAGAAATTTCTGTGTTGGAACAGCTTAGGCTTTTGACCAACCTAGAAACCAACGATAAAAAACTGCTGAAAATCATGCTGCTTGGACAACCTGAATTGGTCGACATTTTAAATCGCAAAGATTTACGCCAACTCGCCCAACGTGTCACATCGCGCTACCACTTAACCCCGCTACACAAAGATGAATTGGTGGCATACGTTCATCACCGGTTATCCATTGCAGGCGCAAACAACCAAGAGCTATTCCCTAAACCTGTATTGGATTTATTATTTGAATATTCAGGCGGTATTCCGAGGCTGATTAATTTAATTGCAGACCGCGCCTTGCTTGGTACTTATGCATCGGAAAACAAACACGTTGATAAAAACATTTTGCAGCAAGCCAGAAATGAAGTACTTGGTGAAACAACTCCTGTAACAGCTTCCGCAACACGGCAATCTGCACTGCCTTATATTCTATTCTTGGCGGCAGCAATTACCTTGCTTTGGGTTTGGAATGCATCAAACACATCTACCCCTTTAAACACCATCACCGTTGCGACCCAAACATCACGACCTGTTCAAACCACACCTAAGCCTGCAACCACCAAAAAAGAAACACGCTTAGCTATTACGCCCGAACAAACCATTGAAGTGAATCAGCCCGAAGTTACCGGTGTTGAAGTTATTCAAGCCACCGAACCCCAGCATCTGCCTAGTACAACCAACTTTAACCAAGCCTTTGTACCTTTATTCCAAGCTTGGAATATTGTGTATAAACCAACATCTGATGCTGATCCCTGTACTTTTGCTAAACAACATCAACTCCAATGCCTGCGTCAGTTGGGAGATATTGCCGCCATGCGCAGCTTGGATAAACCTGCTGTACTTAGTATTAGCGATGAAGATGGTTTAAAAGCTTATACTGCGGTGTTAAAACTTGTCGGCGCTAAAGCAATGCTTGCAACCCAAGACGTTTATGCCGAAGTGCCACTCACTACCTTAGCATTATTTAGCCATAATGATTTCACTTTATTGTGGAAAGCCCCCAAAGATTATAACGCACCTGTACGCCCTGGTCATTCAGGGGCTTTGGTTGCCACTTTAGCTGAACAAATCACCCAAGCCCTAAATCAAAGCTGGATAGGCGCACCACGTACCCAATATGATAATACGCTCAAAGAGCAAGTGAAAACATTACAACGGCAAGAAGGTTTATCACCTGATGGTATTGCAGGGCCTTTGACTTGGATTCATATCAATGCTTTAAATCATATCGATGCACCCAGTTTACACGCCACAAAGGAAAGCAACTGATGTCGTATATTTTAGATGCGCTCAATAAAGCAGAAAAAGACAGGCAACAACAAACCCCAACGTCTATACCCACTGTTTCAGCGCAAAATAACATTCCGCCCCAAGGAAAAGGAAAATATGGGCTTTATTTTATCATGATTGGTTTGGGGTTTCTTATGCTTTGGATATTTCTCAATCAAAAAGAAACACCACCTCAGCAAGTCATCACCCCTCAAGAAAACCATGTCACAGCCCCTAAAACTGAACCCACCACTCAAATCAAAGCGGTCAAATCTCAACCCACACAGTACATTAAAAAAGACCCTAACCCTGTTCAAAAAAAGATTAAGACTATTCCCAATATTATGGCATTGGATACAACGCTACGAAACCAGCTTCCTCCCATCACTATTTCTGCCCATGTTTATAGCGAAGAAACCAGTAAACGTATGGTGATTATCAATAACCAAGTCAGACATGAACAGGAGTATATTGCTGAACAATTACAACTCACCCACATCACACCACATGGTATTGAGCTTCAATATCAGGGCACTTCTTTTACCATGAAAGTAAAAGACCAATGGCCACCGTATTAGCAAAGACAATAATGTAAGAATCTGTATTGCGTGGCGACTATACGAGCATACAATCAAGCTGATGTAACATCAGACACAAGGAATTATATATGCTAAAAAAAAGTTTACCCCTACTCATCATTGCCGCCCTTACCACCTTGTTTTTCATGGCTGGTTGGCATGAATATTTAAGCTTTGAACAGTTGCGAACACATCGTTTAGAGCTTAATACTTGGGTAGCTGAGAAGCCCTTCATCTCAGCCTTAGCCTATATATTGATGTATATTACTGTTGTTACTTTGTCCCTACCTGGCGGTACTGTAATGACACTGGCGGGTGGCTTTTTCTTTTGCGCATTGTGGGGCGGTCTTTACACTGTGGTGGGTGCGACAATAGGTGCGACAATGATCTTTTTAATTGCCAAAACATCGCTGGGTGATGTTTTGCTTGCCAAAGCAGGGAAATCCATTCAGTCCATGAGAACAGGGTTTCAAGAAAACGCGCTTAACTACATGTTTGTATTGCGTCTTGTGCCCTTATTCCCCTTCTTTATTGTTAACCTTGCCCCTGCATTTTTGGGTGTACCATTGCGCACTTATATCATCGCCACATTTTTTGGCATTATGCCTGCAACCTTTGTTTTTGCCCTTGCTGGAAGCGGTTTAGGCAAAGTGTTTGAGCAAGGTGAACATTTTTCTGTATCAGGTATTTTAACCCCTGAAATGATGGGTGCACTGATTGGTTTGGCTTTATTATCCCTGATTCCTGTGTTTTACAAAAAATGGCAAAACCGAGGCGCATCATGAATACCATTAAAACAGATATTTGTGTAATTGGTGCAGGTTCAGGTGGTTTGTCTGTTGCCGCAGGCGCATCCCAAATGGGTGCCAGCGTTGTGCTGATTGAGAAACATAAAATGGGTGGCGACTGTTTAAATACAGGTTGTGTACCATCCAAAGCCATGCTTGCCGCAGGGCATGTGGCGCAAACCATGCGTGATGCATCCGCTTTTGGCATTGAAGCTGCCACCCCCAACGTAGATTGGAAAAAAGTGCACGGGCATATTCATCATGTGATTGCCCAAATTGAACCCAATGATTCAGTGGAGCGGTTTGAAGGTTTGGGTGTCCATGTCATCCAAGCTGCTGCGGAATTTATAAACCAAAATACAGTCAAAGCTGGTAATCAAACCATCCAAGCCAAATATTTTGTGGTGGCAACAGGTTCATCCGCTTTTGTACCACCCATTGATGGCGTGAACGATGTTCCCTACTTCACCAACGAAAACATTTTTAACAACACATCACCCATTGAACACCTGATTGTGATTGGTGGTGGTCCGATTGGCATAGAGATGGCGCAAGCGCATCGAAGATTAGGCGCAAAAGTAACCGTGATTGAAGTCATGAAACTGCTGTCTAAAGATGACCCTGAGCTAACAACTATTGTACTTGAACACCTAAAAAAAGAAGGCATCAACTTCCATGAAGGTGTGAAAAGTCTTCGCTTTGAAAAACATAAAAATGGCATTCATGCCTTTTTTGCTGAAGCTGATGGAAGCGACACGAAAGTATGTGACATTATCGGTTCTCATTTATTAATTGCCACAGGTCGCAAAGCCAATGTAAACGGCTTAAACCTTGAAGCAGCGGGTGTGACCTACTCGCCGCGTGGTATTGAAGTGGATAAACGCTTACGAAGTAGCAACAAAAAAACCTTCGCCATTGGTGATGTGACTGGCCCTTATCAATTCACCCACATGGCGGCTTACCAAGCAGGCATTATCATTCGTAATATCTTATTCAAAATACCTGCAAAGGTGGATTATTCCGCTGTGCCTTGGGTGACCTACACCGACCCTGAATTGGCACATGTTGGACTTACAGAGGCCGATGCCAAAGCACAAGGCATTGAGGTACGTATTCTCAAATGGGACTTCACAGAAAACGATAGAGCCCAAGCCGAGCAACGCACGGAGGGCTTGGTCAAAGTGGTAGTCACGCCCAAAGGGCATATATTGGGTGCGAGTATTGTCGGGTTACATGCTGGTGAATTGATTCAACCTTGGATTTTAGCCATTTCACAAAAAATGAAAATTGGAGCCATGGCATCTGCGATTGCACCCTACCCAACCCTTGCCGAAGTGAATAAACGTATTGCAGGCAGTTTTTATACCGACAAATTATTTTCTGCAAACACCAAGCGTATTGTACGCTTTCTTATGCGCTGGTTTTGATATACGCTACAGGTTAGTAGCCTATAGGACTTATGAAATTGTAGCGCGAAACATCGGGAGGTCTTTGATTTTTTACATGGTTTTGAGGCGAATAACACCGTTATTCAACGAAAACACAGGTAAAGAAGATGAATATCCGATTTTTCGTAGCCGATTCTCATAAGTCCTACAGGCTCCTAGTCGTGACATAAGGAGGCGACCTTGCCTGAATCACTGAGTAAACATATCACTATGACTTCCCACGATGAAGCTTTAGCTAAGCTCAAACACGACATGCGGATAACCACCGCCAATAATGAGCATAGCGACACTTTAACGCCCGCTATAGCAGTTAAGCCACAACCCATCACCACAAAACAAACAGGCAAAACAAGCAGCCATGAAAATACCACTGCCTTGCACCATGTGGAATACCCATCTCGCGCATTATATTTGATCAATGCATGGCGTATGCATGGTCATCTCATCGCTAATTTAGATCCGCTCAAACTTAACCCACCCCATATCGCTCCTGATATGGAATTGGCATATTATGGTTTAAATGAAAGCGACTTAGATACAGATTTCCCTACGGGTGATTTGGTTGCACCTGCCACTCTACCTTTAAAAGAAATCATCAATATTCTAGAACAAACCTACAGTGGTCATATTGCACCTGAATTAATGCATATTAGCAACACTGCCAAACGCAATTGGCTGCAACAAAAATTAGAGTCTTCTCGCTCTAAGCCACAATTTAACAACGAACAACGCAAACATATTTTTAATTTGGTAATGAAAGCTGAAGAATTTGAACGCTTTTTACACACCCGATATACAGGACAAAAACGCTTTTCACTCGAAGGTGGTGAAAGCTTGATTCCTATGCTCGATAGTCTGATTCAACGTGCAGGCAACAAAGGTGTGAAAGAAATTATTATGGGCATGGCGCATCGCGGTCGCTTAAATGTGCTTGCCAATATCTTGGGTAAATCTTTGAGTGATATTTTCGCTGAATTTGAAGGCAATCAGTTTGTGGATACTGAAAGTGGTGCTGGTGATGTGAAGTATCACATGGGTTTCTCGTCAGACATCAGCACGGACAACGGCACAGTTCATCTATCTTTGGGTTTTAATCCTTCCCATTTGGAGATTATTTCACCCGTGGTCTTGGGCAGTGTTCGCGCACGGCAATGTCGCCGTAAAGATAATGCAAGACGTGAAGTAATGGGTGTGCTTGTTCATGGTGACGCTGCTTTTGCAGGGCAAGGTGTGGTAGCTGAATCATTAAACCTTGGCGATTTATCGGGTTATCGCACTGGTGGTACGATTCATATTGTGGTCAACAATCAAATTGGTTTTACCACCAATCCTTTTGATGC
The DNA here is from genome assembly GCF_000744415.1 of Ghiorsea bivora. Taxonomy (NCBI): domain Bacteria; kingdom Pseudomonadati; phylum Pseudomonadota; class Candidatius Mariprofundia; order Mariprofundales; genus Ghiorsea; species Ghiorsea bivora. The sequence goes on along the minus strand of NZ_JQLW01000005.1, from coordinate 394,063 downwards.
ACGCTCTACCTTTTATTGCACCGATGTCGCCAAATTGGTGCAAGCTCCTGTATTACACGTTAACGGCGATGACCCTGAAGCATGTTGTATGGCAATGGAGCTTGCCATGGACTATCGCCATCAATTCCGCAGCGATGTAGTCATTGATTTGGTCTGTTATCGCAGGCTGGGGCATAATGAAGCGGATGCACCTGAAGTTACCCAACCTAAAATGTATCAGCACATCAAAAAACATCCTACTGTACAGGCTATTTATCGCCAAAAACTGGCAGACGAAGACATTCAAAGCGAAGACGAATCGATGCAAACAGCTAAAATGTTCCGTGAATGTTTGGATAGCGTACGCAAAAATAATATGGTTTCTCCGCAACAAGCACCCAAACATGAAAACAGTTTGCATGGTCGCTGGGAAGGTTTTGTTAAACATAGCGACCAAGAGCCCGACACCACGGTGAGCGAAGATAAACTCAAAGCATTGGTCTCACGTGCTGTGCAAGTGCCTGAGTCCTTTCAACTGCACCCTAAAGTGAAGAAAATTTATGATAATCGCATCAGCATGATTCATGATGATATGCCCATCGATTGGGGTTGTGCTGAAATGATGGCTTATGCATCCTTGCTGGATGAAGGTGGCTGGATTCGATTGGCAGGGCAAGACTCAGGGCGTGGCACATTCTTCCATCGACATGCCATTGTGTATGACCAAAAAACAGGCAAAGGTTTTATGCCTTTAAAGACCATAACCAATGGTACATTGTCTCGCTTTTTGGTGGTGGATAGTATGTTATCGGAAATGGCTGTCATGGCTTATGAATATGGGTATTCGGTTGCCGAACCACGAGCTTTGGTGATTTGGGAAGCCCAATATGGCGATTTTGCCAATATGGCACAGGTGGTCATCGACCAGTTTGTGGCTGCGGGTGAATCCAAGTGGAACCGCATGTCTGGTTTAACATTATGGTTGCCCCATGGTTATGAAGGGCAAGGTGCAGAACATTCCTCAGCCCGTTTGGAGCGATTCTTACAACTCTGCTCCAATGATAATATGCAAGTGGTTTATCCCACCACGCCAGCACAAATGTTTCACTTGTTAAGGCGGCAATACAAACATCAAGTCCGTAAACCGCTGATTATCATGGCACCCAAAAGTATGCTCAGAAACAAAGCTTCAACATCCACCGTATCCGATTTGGCTACAGGCGCGTTTCAACCCATTTTAGATAATACATGTGCGGGTACAGCTCGCCGTGTCATCCTATGCAGTGGTAAAGTCTATTATGACTTGCTTGAAGCACGCAACAAACACGAGAACCATGATACGCATATCATTCGTATCGAACGTTTATACCCCTTCCCTGCTGCAGAACTGACTCAAATCATGGAAACTTACACCGATTGCAAGGAAGTGGTCTGGTTACAAGAAGAACCCATCAATCAAGGGGCTTGGCGGCAAATCAAACATATGATTCAAGATGCGCTGTTAAGCGAACAAACCTTGTATGTTTTAGCACGTGATGCCTTGGCTGCACCCGCTGTGGGTTCGATGAAACGACACAATGAAGAAAAAGAACATCTGATGGCAGCAGCATTAGGCACTGACACCAATCAACTACTCGAATACAAAATGGGGTGGCACCATGTTTGAAATTAAAGTACCCAGCTTGGGGGAATCCGATACCGAAGCTACACTGATTGCATGGCTTAAAGATGTGGGCGATGAAATACATGTGGATGATATTATTGCCGAAATCGAAAGTGATAAAATCACCATGGAAATCACAGCGACCGAGTCTGGTATTCTGCAAGAACAATTGGCTGCGGAAGAAGACACAGTAGAACCTGGTCAGGTTATTGGTTTAATTGATACATCTGTTGATGTGGCGGCTGCTAATACAGGTGTTTCAGAAGCCAATGAGCCCGAAGAAACTACCACTAGCAAAACAAAAGGGTCCTCCAGCAAAGAAGTGATTCCAGCACCTGAAACCAAAGATGAAACAATAACCGACACCACCCCGCTTGCTGAACGCGAACAAATCAGTGTACCCATGACTCGTTTGCGCAAGCGCATTGCCACCCGCCTGAAAGAAGCGCAAAACACTGCCGCCATGCTCACCACATTTAATGAAGTGAATATGCAGCCCATTATGGACATGCGCCAGCAATACCAAGAAGAGTTCACAGCCAAATTTGGCGTAAAATTGGGTTTTATGTCGTTTTTTGTCAAAGCGTGTGTCTCAGCATGTGCTGAATTCCCAACCGTGAATGCTTATATTGATGGCGATGATGTTTTGTATCATAACTATATTGATATGGGCATTGCTGTCTCCACAGATAATGGTTTGATTGTGCCTGTATTGCGTGATACTGGGGTTAAAAGTTACGCTGAAATTGAGCAAGGTATTATCGCATTGGCGAGCAAAGCGCGAGAAGGCGGCTTAAAACCTGATGACTTACAAGGTGGTACCTTTTCGATTACCAACGGTGGTATTTTTGGCTCTATGTTATCCACCCCCATTCTTAATACGCCGCAAAGTGCAATTTTAGGTATGCATACCATTACCCAACGTGCTGTGGTTGAAGATGATGAAATTGTGGCACGCCCTATGATGTATCTCGCCATGTCATACGATCACCGCTTGGTAGATGGCAAAGAAGCTGTTCAATTCCTCGTTCATGTGAAGAAAATCCTGGAAAACCCCAGCAAAGAAGCCATAGGACTATAATTTAACCTTTAATTATCAGCATGTTATGAATCATATAGCATATTCATGCGATATACACCTTCTTTACTACGCTTCATGCTTCGCATACTGGACGATGCATCATCCAGTGGAGAGAGGGGATAGACCATGAAAGTAAACACAGCATTAGATCCAATGAGTTTATACATGAAAGAGGTTTCGCGTTACCAACTTCTGACCGCTAAAGAAGAAATTGCACTGGCAAACCAAATTAAAGCAGGCGACGAAACAGCACGAACCAGCATGATTAACGCCAACCTGCGTTTGGTTGTGAAAATTGCCCGCCGCTATATGAACCCCAATGTGCCACTCGAAGATTTGATTGAAGAAGGCAATATTGGTTTGATGCGCGCTGTAGAAAAGTTTGACCCTGAACACGAATGCCGTTTTTCAACCTATGCCACATGGTGGATTCGCCAAAGCATTGAACGCAGCATTATGAATCAGGCCCATACCATTCGTGTACCCGTCCATGTGGCTAAAGAAATTAATAGCATGGGGCGTTATGTGAATCATTTACGCAATACTTTAGGGCGCGAGCCCACTGAAAACGAAATCGCCGTCAGCATGGGTAATACCAAGAAACGCGTGCAAGAACTCAAAGAAGCGGTATTACCCACAGACAGCGCAGACCAAATCATGTTAGGTACAGAAGATTTAACCTTATATGATATCATCGAAGATTGTACGGCTGAGCAGCCTTGCCATGAATTAAACAAAAACCTTTGTAAAGACCTACTCGATGGCTGGTTGGCTTTCTTAAGCCAAAAAGAGAAAAAAGTCATGTCTCTTCGTTATGGCTTAGGACATCGCGATGATCCTTGGACACTTGAAGCCATCGGTGAACACATGGGCGTAACCCGCGAACGCATTCGTCAAATTCAAGTTGCAGCATTAAAAAAATTGCGTAACCTTCCAGAAGCACAAACCATGCTTTTGGAGGAACTTATTTGACCACAAAACCAGCTTTACAACTACGCGATTATATCCGAAACATTCCAGACTTCCCCAAACCTGGCATCAACTTCAAAGACATCAGCCCGCTTTTAGCGGATGGCGAAGCATTTTCAGCATGTACATCTGAGCTTGCTGTGCACATGCCTGATGATATTGATGCTATTGTTGGCATTGAATCGCGCGGTTTTTTATTTGGTGCTGCTTTAGCCCAACAAACAGGCGTTGGTTTTGTACCCATACGCAAACCTGGAAAACTTCCCGCTGATACACATGCCATTGAATATGAACTCGAATATGGCACAGGCATACTCGAAATTCATCGTGATGCCTTAAGCCAAGGTCATAAAGTGGTGGTGGTTGATGATTTATTGGCAACAGGCGGCACAGCAGCAGCTACCATTCAACTAATTGAACAACTGGGTGCTGAGGTTGCGGCTTGTTTATTTGTTATTGAATTGGATTTTCTAGCCGGACGCGAAAAACTCAGCCCCACCCCTGTGCATAGTATTCTTCATTATTAAACAACAGCTACAATAAAGAATAAAACACCTTTTCAGCCTGCTTAACCACTATCTTTTCTACTGTATCACGCCTAACTTCTAACCCAAGCTTAGCCAATGACGTGACGGGTGCATCTTGCATACCACACGGCACAATACCCTTAAAATGATTGAGATTGGGATTGATGTTTAAGGCAATGCCATGCCATACCACCCAACGCCTACAACGCACACCCGCAGCAGCAATTTTTAAACCATCCACCCACACCCCAATCCCACGCGAATCCCGCCCTGCTTGGACATCCAAATCTGCCAGTGTACGTATAATCATTTCTTCCAATCGCCAAATATGCTGATGCAAATCTTGTTCTTTGGACACATTTGCCACCACATAACATAACAACTGCCCAGGGCCATGGTAGGTCACTTCACCACCGCGACCTGTTTGGAATACTTCAATGGTATCACCATCCACTTCTCGGGTTAATACATCTTGTGTCGTACCTGAAGTCCCCAAAGTATACGTTGGTGGGTGCTCGGTAAGTATCAATTTAAACCGGCCGTCACCCGCAAGCAAGGCATCACGCAAGGCTTCCTGTTCAGCCATGGCATCTGGAAAATATTGTTGCGTATGCCGAATCACATGTTGTTGTTCAAAACTCATCTTGGCAAAAGATGCATAAACTTAATGATTGTACAATACCGAGCATGTTTTATTCATGGCTACACACAGGAAAATAAACTTTAAACAAACTGCCCATCTTAGGGCCTGTTTTAACATGAATTCTACCATCATGTTTCTTAATCACCTTCAGTGCCCGCGTCAGACTCATACCTCTACCTTGCAGCTTGGTTGAAAAATTTGGCTCAAAAATATGTTTTTGCGTTTCCGCATCCATACCAACCCCATTATCTTGCACAGATAACATCACATATTGCTCATCCAAACCTGTACTTTTGTGTTTTAACATGGTCGTACGCACATAAACCGTGATACTGTCACCCGCTTGTGTCGCTTCAATGGCGTTATCCATCATACAAGATAATAACTTCAAAACCTGTTGTTTATTACCCATACACATGGGTAAGTTCTTCATAATTTCATAAGTAAACACTCTTGGTTTACCCACAAACACATGCTCATATCGTTGCATCACTGATAATGCCAAATCACCCAAAGAAAAAGGTTGGAATAACTCAACCCTAGCCGAGTTTGATTCACTGGTTATTAACTCTCGCTGCATCGTGTTCTTCTGACTCGTTTTCAACACTTCATACTGGCTTGTATCAGGCAGTATACTAGGGTAAACACAAAGCATAAACACTTGCTGCTCAAGCAAATATTCTGCATTGATAAATACAGGCAACAACTCGCCATGTTTATGTTTTAATTCCGCTTTATAATGATGTACGACACCCTGCTCTTTCACCTGCTCAAGAAAAGATACCTGCGCAGCCGCATTCCTCCAGAATGTTTCCATATCCATCAATAATAAGGTGTTTTCATTATAACCAAACATAGCAGCAAAGATTGTATTGGTTTCTAAGAAATGCCCGTGCAGGTCAAGAGCTGCATATCCACAGTCCATCAGTTCAAGCAGATTGCTGCTAGACTTTGAAAAGGTATTGTAAGCCATCGCTATGACCCAAAGTTAGGCAAGCTGAAGTTAGTCTATCGTTATATTCCACATAACACATAAGGTGAGTATAGCAGCTTATGCAAATCATTGCTAGGGAGGGTATCTCAAGGCCAAAAAACCCCTGATTGATTGTATTGGCAATGCTTTTGCTTTAATTTCGCACCAGAACTGCGGAGGAATAATGTCCATATCACCACTATTGATGATAACATTACTGTTTGGGTTTAACATACCAGCACTAGCTACAGAAGATATAAGCTTGGATAGACTTATGCTACTGCATGATATTTTACCTGAGCAATCCCTGCGCATAGACAATGATTTATCACTACCGAAAAACACCAACCAACAAGAAAAACCAGTTCTTGTCCTGCATCATATACCCACAATAGCACCGCCATACCGCGTATTGATTGATGTACGTAGCAACCACTCTGATGGTGCACATGACTTTGACACGCTGGTTTCACTGGCAAAAAAACGCCATTTGGATGCCATCGCTTTTACCGAACATGATAGATATAGCATTCGTCTAGGCATTGACCCTGTGCCTCATATTTTTGGTTATAGCCAAGAGCACCCCTCTTTATACCAAACAGGTGTAGATAACTTTTTCACTGATTTAAAACGCATCCAACAACAATCCAACATCACAATCTTTGCAGGTACAGAGTCTACACCGGGTTACTATTGGCAAGGCATACCCTTCAAAAACCTAAGCTTACATGACGCTGAAAAACATCTGATTACATTGGGTGTTAAAACACCTGAAAATATTACCAAGCTAAGCAGCTACAGTTTAAAGTATGGCTACGGCGACAAAGAATTATCATTAGTGTTTTGGTTTGTGTTTATTTTTGGGCTCCTCTTTATCTTGATGCGCAAGAAAAAGCGGGGTATTGCTTTGCTGCTCGCAGGTTCATTTATTGCTTTTATGACCACATGGTTAATGAAACCAAAAGTTGACCCCAACCAAGCATTTATCGAATCGGCACATGCGCAAAACTTATTTGTCATTTGGGCACATCCCGGAACCAAATCTGGTGTACGCCGAGGGCCTATGGGGGTTTTACTGGATACACCCCCATACAATCGTGATGTATTTCAATCATCCACTGCCGACGCCACAGCTGATGGATTTGCTGCTACTTATGGTGATAACGATGACAATACCATTGCAGGTGGTTTGTGGGATCAATATATGATGGATTATTTGGCAGGTTATATTGGCAAACCCATTTGGGCAGTAGCTGCGGGTGATTATCATAAAGAAGGACAATCAGGTGAGTTTTTGGGCAACTTTCCTATGGATGTATGGGCAAAAAGCGCGCAGGAGGATGATATTTTAGCCGCCCTAAAACAAGGGCGTATGACCGCTTGGCAAATGGGTAAACAGCATAATTTAAGCCTCAACAGCTTAGCACTGCTTTACGCCAACCCTGAAACCCAAGCAACAGAAACCATGTTTACAGGTGATACGGCTGTGGTGAGCCCAAATGTGACCCTGATTGCCAGCCTCAAAGAGATGGACAACACAAAACCAACCATACAACTCAAAGCACAATGGATTGTAGATGGTCAAATCGTAGGGCATATTTTGCTTACCAGCGATATGCAGGTGGCACAAAGCTACCCGCTGCACTTGTCTGTAGGGCGACATGTGATACGTTTACAAATACCAGCGCAGCAAGGCATTCGCATGGAAGCCAATCCGTTTCTGGTTCAAGTGCGTGAATAACAAGGGGAATACTTGAAAACCATTACCATTCATCAGCCCAATTATATGCCTTGGTCAGGTTTCTTTCATAAATGGAAACTTGCCGATACCTTTGTCATTTTGGATACGGTGCAGTTTCATAAAAATGAATGGCAAAACCGCAACCGCATCAAAACCAAACAAGGTGAGCAGTGGGTTACTGTGCCTGTAACGTATCGTTTCCCACAACTGATACATGAAGTCCGCATCGCACCAAACAACTGGGCAAAAAAACAAATCACATCCATTGAACAAGCCTATGCCAAATCCCCTTATTTGGATGCATATTGGCAACCAATCAAAACCATTTTGCAACAAAAGCATGGTAGGCTTGTCGATTTGAATGTGGCTTTGATTCGTGAACTTGGTCGTATGTTAGACTGCACTACCCCGTTACACCTTGCATCAGATTTACCTGTGGATGTAACCAATCCAACAGAACGGCTCATCCAAATCACCCAACATTTACAAGGTGGTGTATACCTTTCAGGCGCAGAAGGACGCAATTATTTGCAACCATCCGCATTCACTGGTGCCAATATCAAGTTGCTGTTTCAACAGTGTACACCACCAAAATACCCCCAAATGCATGGTGATTTCATACCTTACTTGAGTGTGCTTGATGTGTTGCTCAATATCGGTGAAGATGCCAAAGGTTTGATTGCCAATATGGGAGACATGCAGCCATGAAAACAATACTTGCCCTTGCCCCACACCCCGATGATTTAGAAATCGGTTGCGGTGGAACCCTTGCTGAACATGCAAAACGTGGTGATGAAGTACATATTTATGTTGCCACATCAGGACAAGTTGGTGGTGATGCTACCGTTCGTCGCGCTGAACAAGAAGCTGCTGCCAAGATTTTAGGTCTTAAACAAGTGCATTGGGGTGACTTTGAAGACACTCATTTGCCTGCTTCCAGTCAAGACCTGATGGCATCCCTAGAAAAAATCGTACAACAAATCAAACCTGACACCGTATATGTAAACCATCTCGATGATACCCACCAAGACCACAGAGAAATGGCATTGGTTGCACGTTCGGTTACCCGTTATATTCCTAATGTATTGTGTTATGAAACGCCTTCAACCATTGGTTTTGAACCCACCGTCTTTATGAATACCCACGACACTTTAAGCCTTAAACTCAAAGCCTTAGAAGCGCATAAATCGCAGGTGGAGCGCACCCGTATCAGCCTCAATATCATTGAAATTGCTTTGGCGACATCCCATTTTCGTGGTGTACAGGGTAAAATGTCTTGCGCTGAAGCATTTATGCCCATTCGTATTCGTTTATAATGCCAGGTATTCCCCATTCTCGCCCAAGTTTTGGCAAACCCTTTGCGCAGGCTGCACAACAGGTGATTCAATCAGGTTTTTTAGCCCAAGGTGATGTAACCACGGCTTTAACACAAACCTTGCAAACCCAATTATCAGGGCAAGCCGTGCTGGCTGTTGATTCAGGTACATCGGCATTGATGCTTGCCATTCGCGCACTCAGCAAAGACAAAAAACAAGCGCGCGTGGGTATCCCTGCTTATGCCTGTGCCTCGCTATTGTTTGCCGTGAAAAATGCAGATGCGAAGCCTGTGTTTATGGACTGTACAACAAACTTAACCTTGGATGCTGAACAAGCACACACCACTGCCAAAGATTTGGATATTTTGGTATTGGTTCACCCCTTTGGTATGATTGAACCTTTGGTGAGCGAACCTTTTGACTGCCCAGTGATTGAAGATATTGCCCAATCTGCAGGTGCAATGTGGCAAGGTAAAGCTGTGGGCACATTTGCCGATGTTTGCATTGGTTCTTTTTATGCTACCAAACCTTGGGGTGGTGCTTATGGCGGTTTTATCAGTAGCAAGGATGAGGCGCTTATCCAATCCATCACCAAGATGACCAACCCTGACCAAGCGGATTTACAACAAGATTATGTTGGACATCATCAGTTATCCAATATCCACGCTGCCTTAGCTCAAGTGCGACTAAGCCATGCAGCTGCGGAGCAACAACAACGCCAAACATGGGTAAATAAATACGATGCCATGCTAAAGAATTATGCAGTCACGCCAATCACTGGCATACAAGGCAATCACTTTCGTTATATCATTCGTAGCGAGCACACAGCTGAAAATGTGATTCAAACATTGCAACAACAGGGCATAACCGCCATGCGCCCAGTACAACAACCCTTGCACCATGCAATCCGTGATGCAAACTGCCCGCAAGCTGATAAGGCATGGCAATATTGTGTGTCTTTACCTTTGCTGCATAACATGAACGAACAAGAATTTTTACTGCTTTCACAAGGACTTGCAACATGTTTCAAATCATAGATCATGCTTATATACGTTGGCTTGCCTTGTGCACAGGTCTGTTATTGGTCGTGCCTTGGCAGGTACAAGGATTATTAACACATAGCCTATTCTTATTTTTTGCCAGCCTATTGTTAACCTACGCTTTGATGCCTGCTATAATTTATGCTGCACATCGCTGGGATGCTTTGGACTATCCCGATGCACGGCGAATACACGCCCAACCCACCCCGCGTATTGGTGGTTTGGCTGTCATTATTGCCGTCAATGCCACTTTATTGCTCAATTTTAACTACTCCATCGAATTTAAAGGTGTGGTTATATCTGCGCTCATCGTAGGCGCATTATCTTTAAGCGACGACATCAAAGAGTTATCCGCCAAAACCAAACTGATGGGTCAGTTTATCGCAGTTGCTGTACTGATGTATTGCGATGTGGTCATTCACTTTGCACCGGACACTTGGTGGGGGCATGGGCTGGAATATATCGTCACCGCATTATGGATTATTGGTATCACCAATGCTTTTAACTTTTTAGATGGTATCAATGGTTTAGCGGCATCTTTAGCCGCCATTACATGCCTATTGATGGGCATGCTGGCTTGGCATACTGACCAAGCGTATATGTTGTACTTATGTTTGGCTGTAGCAGGTGCTGCCATTGGCTTTTTGCCTGACAACGCACGTTACCAAAGCGAACCCCGCTCTTTTTTGGGTGATGTAGGTAGCACTTATTTAGGCTGGGTAATGGCATCGATTGCGGTTATGGGTGATTGGTCTGGAGATAGTGCAATCAAAGCCTATGCCGCACCATTGCTAATTTTTTCCGTGATGATTTTTGATATTATTTATACCACCGTTGCCCGCATTGCCCGTGGTGATGTACACAACTTCCGGGAATGGATTGAATATGTCGGCAAAGATCATTTGCACCACAGATTGATGGATATAGGTTGCACACAAGCACAAGCGGTCACCCTTATCTTAAGCTTTTCCATATTAATGGGGCTTGCCGCATTGGCTTTGATTAAAAGCCCCATGATTACCGTGGTATTATTGCTTGCCCAAGCCGTTATATTCTATCTGGTCTTAAGCTTTTTTATGTTACGCGTGAAAAAAAATGATTGACTCAGCCCTCATTCAACGTTGGCAACATGTGCAATCCAACATGGGTGATGCCCAACTCATTGCCGTATCCAAATACACTAGCGATAGCAATATAGAAATACTATTGGCAGAAGGACATTTGGACTTTGGCGAAGCCAAACCGCAAAACTTGCGCGATAGAGCACAAAAATATCCCCTTGCCCGTTGGCATATGATTGGCCCGCTACAAAAGAATAAAGCCAAATATATTGGTCGTTTTGCTTATATGTGGCACTCCTGTTGTAATATTGAAACTGCAAAAGAGGTCGCCAAACATGTTGAAGGTCGTAGACTACCCGTATTTGTGCAGGTAAACATTTCAGACGAACCACAAAAACAAGGTATTCAGCCTGATGATATACCCTTGTTTTTACAACAGCTAGCCCTTATAGAAGGACTTGAAGTCATCGGTTTGATGGGTATGGCTGCCAAAGATGGCGATGCTAAGTTGGCATTCTCCTTGTTAAGACAATGCAGGGATGATGTCATAGCGCAGTATCCTCATGTACAAGGTTTATGCATGGGCATGAGCAATGATTGGCGCATAGCGATAGAAGAAGGAGCGACCATGATTCGGGTTGGCTCAGAAATTTTTGGACAAGATTAGGTGATTATGAAGCAACAAAAGATAACATTTATCGGTGGCGGAAATATGGCAGAAGCCTTGATTGCAGGGCTTGTTAAAGCTGGGCACAATGCTGAGAACATCACCGTCACCGACACCCGTGAGCCGCGTTTGGCAGAACTTGCCGAGCACTATGGTATTCAAACATCAACGCATAATATTGATGCTATTGAAAACGCCCAGGCCATTGTTTTAGCGGTGAAACCACAAGTTATTGAAAGTGTTTTGACAGAAATTGGTAACCGTATTCCTGAAGATGCAACAGTTGTTAGCATCGCAGCAGGTGTGGGCATTCAAAAAATGAAAGATTATGCTCGCCGTGACCATTTGGCATTGATTCGTGTCATGCCCAATACCCCCGCATTATTGGGTGCAGGTATGTCCGTATTATTTGGTGAAACTGATCAACAACACAAAGATATGGCAACATATATCCTTGGTGCATCTGGAGAAACTGCATGGGTAGATGATGAGCGTTTATTGCATGCCGTCACCGCTGTGTCAGGCAGTGGTCCTGCCTATTTCTTCTTACTTGCTGAAACATTGCAAGCTGCAGGTGAAGCACAAGGTTTACCTAAAGATTTAGCTGCCAAACTTGCCAATCAAACAGCCATGGGTGCAGGTCGCATGCTTGCAGAAAGTGGTCGTGATGCAGCAACCCTTCGTGCCCAAGTCACAAGCCCTGGTGGTACCACTCAAGCAGCCCTAGATGCCATGTATGAAAGTGAATTTCCAACAGCAGTACGCAAAGGGGTGCAAGCAGCAAGCAAACGGTCTAAGGAGTTAAGCTAATGTTTATATTGGGTTATTTATTACAAGCTATTTCAGCAGTGTTGGGCATTGCCCTCAATATTGCCATGATTGTTATCATTGCCCGCGCCATTTTATCATGGGTGTCACCCGATCCATACAACCCCATTGTACGCATCATCAATCAACTATCTGAACCCATCCTATTCCCTATCCGCCGCCGCGTGCCGTATATGGGTGGCATCGACTGGTCACCCATCATTGCCCTGATGATGATATACTTTTTAGATATTTTCTTGGTACAAACGTTGAATCGTTTAGGTGCAAGTTTTCTTTAAATAGAGCTTCCTCAAAAAGTATTCCATACGCAAGAAAACCTTTTTTTATCACAAAGACACCAAGCAACATAAAAAAGTTCATGCGCGACTAAAGTCGCACCTCCAATGGAAGTAAAGCTTTAGCCTCGCCTATTTCAAACAGGTGCAAGAATTTTGCATAAAAACACGTATAAACCTTGCATTTCATACAACAAAAAGTGTATGTGTTCTATTTTTATATTCAAATGTTATGACTTTTTAAGGAAGATCTATATAGAGCCTCCTATTTATTGAAATACAGAAGGAATCTGAAAGCTAGCATGACAAGCTACGCAATTGTTCATGGTCTCTGCCAATTTGCGTTGCACTTTACTAGCATCACCTGTTTGCGCAAGCGCTGCAATCTCATCAAATGCTTTATGTGTACTCATACCCAACCGCTTAAAATTTAATGGTAATTTCGCCATCAAACGCACATCCATAGTGCTCGTTGCTTGCATGCCTACCGCACTTGCTGCCTCTGCAACTTGCTTCATATCTCTCTCAGTCAAACCCTCCACTACAAGCTGCGTTGCCTCAAGCAGTGCTCGCATTTCTGACAATACTGCTGCCCGCTCAACACTATTCAGTACCACAACGGTTCGGCTGTCTTCGGCAGTGCCTTCCTGTGTACTTCCCAACACCATAAACTTCGCAGCAAAACCAACAATCACTGCAAGTAACAATACAATCACAAACCACAATACTTTTTTCGACACCACCTCACTCCTTTACATACTTCATGAAATCTCAAACTCTAATCTCACCCTTCTCAAACACCACACGTCCATCTTTGAGTGTATATTCCACTTGCCCTGTCATGGTTCTACCATGCCACGGGGTATTGCGTCCTTTAGAGCGCAGTTTCTCACGGTCTAGCATCCATTGTTTATTGGGGTCAAAGATACAAATATCTGCGGCATTGCCTTGAGATAATGAACCTTCTGGAAGATTCAATAATTTCGCTGGGTTTGCTGTCATCTTGGCAATCAAATCAACCATGGGTAACACACCAGCACGCTCTAAATCTAGCGATACGGGTAACATGGTTTCTAAACCTACAATGCCAAATGCTGCACATGATAATCCACAGCGTTTATCATCTTCATGATGTGGTGCGTGATCGGTTGCAATCACTTCAATCGTACCGTCTCTTAAACCTTCAATCACAGCCAGCCTATCTTCTTCAGTGCGTAATGGAGGGCTCATTTTAGCATCGGCATTAAAATTGAGCACTTCATCTTCAGTCAATGCAAAGTGATGCGGCGCTGCTTCTGTGGTGACTTTCAAACCTTGTTTTTGTGCCAAGCGCACTTGTTCAACCGCACCTTTGGATGAGATATGTGCCACATGGTAACGGGCGTCAGCGCGACGGGTCAGCATAATATCCCGCGCAATCATACTGTCTTCGCCTTCCACAGGCATACCTTGCACACCAAGTTGTGTGGACACCCAGCCTTCATTAACCGAACCGCCCTCTGTAAGTTGCTTTTCTTCAGCATGTTGGATAATCAAATAACCAAAGCTTGAAGAGTATTCCAATGCTTTACGCATCACACCCGCATGCCAGACTGGTTTCCCATCATCGGAAAATGCCACCGCACCTGAGCGCGATAATTCGCGCATTTCGGTGAGTTCGGTGCCTTTCAGGTTGCGCGTTACTGCGCCAATAGGTCGCAAATTACACAAACCAATTTCTTTCGCGCGCGCAATCACTTGCAACACAATGCCTGCATGGTCGATGCACGGCTCAGTATTGGGCATAGTACAAATCGTGGTGATACCACCTGCCACAGCCGCTTGTGAACCCGACTCAATATCTTCTTTCCACTCTTCACCTGGCTCTCTTAAATGCACATGCATATCAATCAGCCCTGGGCAGACAATCAAACCTTTGGCATCAATGGTTTTTTTGGCAGCGCCATCAAACTTGCCAACGCCTGCTACTTTTCCACTTTCAATCCAAACATCGCAGACTTCATCCACTTGGTTTGCAGGGTCAATCACACGACCGTTTGTAATTAGAATATCTGTCATATTAATTCACCACCCAAACTTTTACCGCCAAGGACACGAAACTTCGCGGAGCACCTTAATCTTTGGACAGCCTCTATGAACTTCCTTTGCGTTCCTTTGCGTCCTCTGCGGTTCAAAAAAGAAGTCATTCCTCTGTCGCCCCGCCACATAATGCTGTTAATGCAGCCATGCGCACTGCCACGCCATGTTCCACTTGCTCTAAAATTAAACTTTTCATGGAATCAGCAACATCTGTTGCAATCTCAACCCCACGATTCATAGGCCCTGGATGCATCACCATGCAATGGTCACCTGCTGCTTTAAGGCGTTTCATGTTTAAGCCGTAAGTTTCGTGGTATTCACGAATCGATGGGAAATAACAGTTGGTGGTTAAGCGCTCGGTTTGCACGCGTAACATATATAAAATATCCGTGCCCTTAAGCGCTGCATCAAAGTCATGGAACACTTCACAACCATAATTTTCCACAAAAGCAGGTAATAATGTTTTGGGTGCCACGATGCGTACGTTATACCCCATAATTTTGGCTGCTAACATATGCGAACGCGCCACTCTTGAATGGGCAATATCACCCACGATGGTCATGGTTTTACCTTGAATATCACCCATGCTGCGTTTAAGCGTGAGTAAATCTGTTAAAATCTGTGTTGGATGCTCATGTGAACCATCACCGGCATTAATGAGTGCGGTATCTTCCAAAAATTCGGATAAAAACTCGCATGTGCCTGCCACAGAATGGCGAATCACCAACACATGTGGCTGCATGGCTGCAAGGGTTTGCCCTGTATCCAATAAACTTTCACCTTTTTTGGTGGCTGAAGTTGAAGCAGATATATTGATGACATCGGCTGACAAACGTTTACCTGCAATTTCAAAGCTGGTGCGTGTGCGCGTTGAATTTTCAAAAAATAAGTTAATCACGGTGCGCCCACGAAGTGTGGCATCTTTTTTGATACTACGGCTGTTGATGTCAATAAAATCATCGCCCAAATTGACCAAGGATGTAATTTGTTCTCGGCTTAGGTCGCCAATGCCGAATAAATGTTTGAGTCCAAATAAAGGTTTAGGCATGTTTTTTCTCCGTTAAGGATTTGTTGGCGGCAATAAAATCTTCTAAAAACACAGCTGCTGCTGTTTGATCAAGCTTGGCACGCATTTTTTTCTCATTCAAACCTTGGGCAAACAAACGCTCTTTGGCTGTCCACGTGGAAAGGCGTTCATCTTGAAAAAATATGGGTAAATCAGTAGTTTTGGATAGTTGTGCCGCCGCTTTTCGGCAATCTTCTGCCTGGCTACCTTCTGTACCATCCATGTTTTTCGGTAAACCCACCACCAACGCTTTGATACCATATTCAGCCACCAATTTATTCACTTGGCGTGGCCAGCCTTGGTCGTTACGGAATAAACATGTAATACCCCGACACGAAAAACCCAAACGGTCGGAAACAGCAACACCAATGCGTTTACCGCCAATATCGAGTGCGAGAAGAGGTAGTGACACCTCAGAAATTGAGCAAGATTTGTTGTTCATTAAAACCCAATTCTAACAATGTTTCTGTGCATGCGTCCACCATCACATTCATACCCGCCAAACACACCACCGTATTATCAGGATTCGGTGCATCTTCTTGCAAGGCATGTTGCACATAACCCACAGGCCCGTGCCAATCATCATGCCCCGTTGCCAGCGAAATGCTGACCTGAATATCATGCGCATCAAGACTTTGTAATTCATCGGTCAACAAATGATGCATCGCACTCAAAAAACCTGCATAAATGGCTATGGTTCCATAGTTTTCACGGTGGTCAATCATATCCAACCACACACTACGCAGCGGTGCAATGCCAGTACCAACACCCATAAGAATAACATTTTTACCTTGATGTGCGGACAAATCAAACCCTTTGCCCATGGGCCCTTCCACTTCAACTTCTTCACCTACTTTCAATGCCACCAAAGCATAAGATAAGGGATGCACACCTTTGATTACAAATTCATATTTGGCGGTATCATGCGCCAAAACATCATTCGGGTTGGATGCAATGGCAAAGTAAGATGCAGACAAATCAGGTTGACTGGGTAAACCCATGCGTACACATTGTCCTGCGATAAATGTTGGTAAATTTTGATGGGGTAGTGGCTCAAATGTGAGTTTAACAACAACATCATCACATGATGCATCGGTAAGACGCTCATGCTGCGACAGACGCAAACGAAAAGAAGACGGATTGGACAAAGATACCCTCCAAGGTTAAAAACCACCGCAAGTATGATAGAGGATGGTCAAGGATGCAAAATGTAACATGTGTGGAGCTAAGAATCCCTGTAAAAGCCATCGATGAAGAAACTTTTGCCCAGCTTAAAGCGGCTTTTATGGCACTTGGTGGCTCTGAAGAAAGCAATGTATTAACGGGTGAAGCTGCCCATGTAGCATGGTTTGAAGTCAGTAACAATCAACAAGAACAATACTTACGCCTCAAAACAGCTGCCCAAGTGTTGGGCATTAACGAGCAAGATATTCACATCGCCACCCTGAATGATGATTGGGCAACAGCATGGCAAGACCATTGGACAGCCATGCCTATTGGCAAATCCTTATGCGTACGCCCTTCTTTTTGCGAGGTTTTACCCGATAGAGGCGTTGATGTGGTGCTCGACCCTGGTCAGGCGTTTGGTACAGGTACACATCCCACCACCTACTTATGCCTTGAAGCTATTGAAGACTATTGTCTCAAACAACCCCCGCAAAGTTTGTTGGACATGGGTGCTGGTTCTGGTTTATTGGCGATTGCCGCTGGCAAGATGGGCGCAAAAAATATCGTATGCATTGATTATGACCCGCTTTCTGTTGAGGCCTGTGAAGTCAATGCGAACATCAATGATGTGTCTTTAGACTCTATCTTGGGCGATACCCCACCCAGTCACACCTTTGAATTGGTTGTCGCCAATATCTTGTTTCAACCTTTACTTGATATGGTACAGCCACTGGCAGCAAGTGTTGAAAAACATTTGATTTTATCAGGTATCTTAGACAGCCAAGTTGAAGCGCTCATTACCGCTTACCAAAACCAAGGATTAACCCACGCTTGCACTCGCCTCAAAGAAGAGTGGGCAGTTGTTGAATTGATCCGTTAGCTTACCGCGATATGACGCTTAAATTCACCCACATTTATATCCCCGCCATGCTTGTCATTTGGTTGGGTCTATTTATCGACAGCACTTGGATGACCCAATACATCAGCTATGGGCAAGGCATCACCAATATCTTGGTTGCCGCTGTCTTTTTATGGATTTTCTTTCAGGTATCCAAAGTCACAAGAACATTGATGTTTTTTGGTGTGTTTATTGCTTATGCAGGGGAAGTTACGCTGTCATTGGGTTTAGGTATGTATACGTACCGCTTAGAAAATGTACCCCATTATGTGCCTTTGGGTCATGCCATTGTGTATGCTGGTGTGTATTATATCACCAAAGAACCTTGGATACGTAAACACCAGCAAGCCATTATCCGCACCCTCTACCCTGCCATGATACTCTATAGCTTGGCATGGTTGGTTCTTGCCAATGATGTATTTGGTTTTATATGCATGTTGGTAGTTGTTTTATTATTCAAACGTATGCCTGAAACCAAGTTATTCTTTTTATTCATGTTTTTCATGGTGGTTTACCTTGAAATTTTAGGCACACATTACCAATGCTGGATTTGGCCACCAGTATGGTTTGATGTATTCAACTGGGTTCCCAGTGCCAACCCACCCAGCGGTATTGGCGTAGTCTATTTTGCCTTTGATGCAGCATGTCTATTGGGTTATAAATTCCTAAACCTCAAAAAATGGCGCCGTTTTCGAAGCATTCAACGCGCACAACTCAGCAACGCCCCTACATGATAAAAAACCACATAAGAAACAACCTTTCTTATGTTTTCACACTTAATTTTTTCTCTCAAAAACCCGAACAGCGCATGCATGTTATCTTCTGCATACAACAAAGAGACATAGTTTTTTAAGCATCTAACTTTTACGAAAAATTAAAGTTTAATGCGGGTAAGTTTGCAGCAACGCAGCAACACCTTGATGCCCAAAACGCTGTGCAAGCGCAAAAGCAGTTAGTCCCTCGCTATTTCGGGATAAGGTATAGGCTTTATATTGCAGCAATAATCGCACAATCGCCACATATCCACGCTCTGCGGCATCAATCAATGGTCTGCCGAGGTCTGGGTATGCACCACCTTTGAGCAACAACGCGGCAACTTCAGCATGTCCTCGCATGGCGGCAGCTTCAAGTGGGGTAGTTTGATTAACAGGGTTTATGTCTGCACCAGCTTGTATCAAGGCTTTGATGATGGCGACATGACCATTTGCCGCAGCAACAGTCACAGGCTTGAATTGATTGTATGCTGCCGACCAGTTGGGGTTGACACCTTGCTTAAGCAAAGACTGCACTTGTTCAAGGTCGCCATTTTGGGCTGAAAACAGCAAAGCGTCTTCTTCAGATGTTTTTTGCCAAACATATTGCCATTTATGAAATATCTGAGTGGTCAGGCGTTGCCCTTTTACATCACTAACATCAAAGTAAATATAAGTGTCATCCAAACGATGGGTCACCTGATATGTTTTACCTGCTTGTGCTATAAAACGAACAAAACCACGAGCATCGTTGTCCCTATCAAGGTACCGCAGGGTTAGCATGGTATCACCTACAGGTATAAAAAATTCACCAAATGCGTGGAGCTTCCAGTTTTCTTGCGTGCTATCCACAGGCAGGCCATTGATGGTTAAAGGTTTGATAGCTGCAACGGTTACACCGAATAAATTAAAACTGCTTATATCTTGTTGCTCCATTTTTAGTGTGGCGTGAGGTTTATCAGAAGGTATGTCTGCAAAGTAAGTACGGTCATGGCTAGCGCAGGCATTAAGCAGCAGAGCAAGGGAGAATAGTAAGTATTTTATCATGGGGTGTTAGTGATAGCAGGGTAACGATAATATTTATAATGCTTCTCTTGATAAGGTATCACCACAAATGCGACACCTGTTTCTTTATCAAAATCATCAACCAACAATGCGCCATCTTCTGCTTTGGTAAATGCTGTAATGCTGGTGTGTTTGGCAATGGCTAAAGGGTTGCTCGGCATAAAGCTGACTTCTTTTTGAATATATTGGGCTTGGCATGTGAAGTCTTTGCCTTGAAGCCATGTGACTTGATATGCGACTTTGTCTTTGCTGTTGAAGGTGATGGTAAACTTACCTTCATGTACATTGGAAAGTTTGATGTTATCCACCCACGCATGTTTTAAAAAAGCTGAGCTGGGTATAAAATATTCGAAAAACTGACTTAAATAATACTTGCGTGTGCCTGAGCTTTCGCCTGCATTGTGATATGTCCCGCTTAGATCAATGCAGCCTTGCTTTGGTGATGACATTGATTTTGCCCAAGCAGGAGGTATTTCAGGCTTTTCGGTAGAAACACAGCCCAAAAGAAACATTGGAAGTAGCCATAAACCCATATAACGCATCATATACCTCATACATTAGTTTAGCAGAAATACGGAGGTTTGTGTAGTGCTCAAAAATCAGGCGGACACTGGATATGCAGTGGTTGTTCTGTAAAAGGATGGATAAAATGAAGTTGTGTGGCGTGGAGTAATAAACGCTCAGACTTTTGAAACGCAGCATCAGATGCATAAAACTCATCACCCAAAATGGCATGGCCTAGAAACATCATATGTACGCGTAATTGATGTGAACGCCCCGTGATGGGTATGAGCTCTACCCTAGATGTGTTTGTTTTTTCATTACGGTCGATGACTTTATAATGGGTGTGCGAAGGTTTACCTTCAGCGTCAATTTTTTGCTTAGGTCGATTGGGCCAATCCACCATCAGTGGCGCATTGATTTCACCGCTATCTTGTTCGATGAGCCCATCAACAACGGCAATATATGTTTTGCTTACATCTCGCCCTGCAAACAATTGATTCATGGCACGCACGGCATCTTTGCTGCGCGCAAAAACGATGATACCAGATGTGGACATATCCAAACGATGCGCAACATGAATTTCGCCAAATTCCGCAGCGCAACGAGATACCAAACAGTCCTGCTTTTCTAAACCTTTGCCAGGCACCGAAAGTAAGCCTGCTGGTTTATTAACGACCAATAAGTGTTCATCCTGAAAAAGAATGTGTAATATTGTGTGTGGCGGTGGTGTATAAATGGTATATCTATTGCTCATGGTTGAGCGATGATGAGAAGTATGCAAGCCTCGTCAATATAACTGTGCATGAAAGGGTTGTCCTATGCGAAAATTAAGAGATAGTCTTATTCAATTATTTCAAGCTTCTTGGGGGGATAACATACCTTCAGGGCGTATTAAGGCACTGGTCATTGAGCAGGCGAAGCAGTTGCTTCTGGATGCTTCAGCGCCAGTAGGTTTGCGCTGCAAAATGCTTTCGCATGGCACATTACACAGACATATCATGGTTGTGCATTGCCCAGACCAAGCTTTTTATCCTGATGCAATTCGCACTTATTTACAAAAACATCATATCCAACCCATTGAACAAGCATCGGTATTATTTTCAGTACCCGAGCAACCTGAAAAAGGTGTAGGGCTAGGCGTGAGTGGGCAGCACAAAGCTTTGTTTTTGGTGTTTCACTTCTCCGTGACCACAACGGAAAATATCACACACGTTGAAAAAGATATTCAGCATATTCTTCAAGCTGTACATCAGTCAGTTGTCGATTTTCCTAGCATGCGTAGTGAGTTGGAGCGTATTGCGATTTATTTAGCGCATGATGAGCCAAATAATGCAGCATTATTGCAATGGATGATTGAAGATCATTACCTTCTTTATGGTTTGTATGACTTGCAACATCCACGGAAGAACCAAGGCTTTTGTAAGCATAAAAGATTGTTATCATGGATATTACCTTCTTCCTTAGAAGAACTGGCAAGCCTTGCACCCCCTAACAAACCAGGCATGCACTGGTTACACCTTTCTTCAACATTTTCACACCTTTACAGTGCCGCAAATGTGAAAGCTGTACGTTTATGCTGGCAAGAAGAAGACGGTTTGCACGGCATAGTATTGATTGGTCATTTTTCACGCGGCGCGCGTTATATCAATGCATCATCCTTACCAACTTTGGCTAATATTTGGCAAGACATGACCAAAGATGTTGCTTTGCAACAATCGGCTTTTTACCAGCGTGAAATGCGTATCTTATTTGATCGCGCACCCAAATCTATGCTACACTCCATCGCAGCAGAGCAGTGGTTGCTACCCTTTAAACGTATTGTTGATATGAATAGCCCAACCCAAACAGTGGTATCGCGCTTATCACCCAGTGAAGGTAATTTAGAATATTTGATTGTTGCCGTAAATAGGCATCGTTTTGGTAACAATATTTGGGCGAATATGCAACGGGCTTTGGCAAAATTGGGTATGCAGTTATTTGGCTCTGAATATTATAGTGTGGGTGCTACACAATTGATTTTTGTTGCCTTACAAGTGGAGAAGTGGCCACCTTTAGATAGGGTTGAAGCTTCTATTCGTCAGTGCGTTATTTTTTGGAAAGATCAAGCCAAAGAAGGTTTATTACAAGCCGGTTTATCCACACCTTTGTTGCATGAAGGTTTGATGGAGCTCAACAAGGTTGTGCATTTATATCAAGATCAGTTTCCACCTGAACAGTTTGTACGCGATATGATTGCCCGTGAACAATTAAAAAAAGATGGAAAAACACGTATTCGGCTCACTTTGCGGCATGAAATAGAACGGCAAATTGTGGAAGTTCATGTGCTCACCCCACATGCCCTACCATTGGGTGTAATGACAGAAAAATTAAATGCCTTTGCTTTGGTTACCATGGAACAATCGTTGATTCCTTTTCACCATGTTGATCAACCTATGCATATTTGCCGCTTCCGTTGTGAAGCGCCCGAACAATTGCATACAGAGGGCTTAACACGGCTACGCCAAGGTATTCAAGATGTATTTAACCAGTTGGCGGATCATGATGCACTCAATGCATTAATTATTTTATGTGGCATCAACATTCGTGACGTAACCGTATTAATTACGCTGCGCAACCATTTGGCGCAATTGATTCCTGAAGTATCCATTCAAGCCTTATCTGAAGTGATGCTGAAGCACTATAAGGTGAGTGCACAAATTTTCCGTATGTTTGAGGCAAAACACCGCCCAAGTTTGCCTGAAACAGCGGCAGCACAAGCTATGGCTAGCTTTAAAACACAGATGGTAGATGTGCAAAGCTTGAAAGAAGATACATGGCTACGCGCCTTGGCAGACATGGTACAACACAGTTTACGCAGCAATGCTTGGGCAAGAGAGCAAGGGCAGGCGCTTGCAATTAAAATCAACCCCAATGCACTGGACTTTATACCCAAACCTAAACCCTACCGTGAAATCTTTGTACATGGCGTATGTGTGGAAGGTGTACACCTACGAGCCGGAAAAATTGCGCGAGGCGGCTTGCGTTATTCGGATAGGCCTACCGATTTTAGAACCGAAGTCTTGGAGCTGATGGCGACACAAGTGGTGAAAAACGGACAAATTGTACCCACAGGTGCCAAAGGTGGTTTTGTGGTGCGTGATGGGAATGGTCCAGACTTTGTATTGGCACAATACCATCAGTTTATTCGCGCTTTACTATCGATTACAGACAACCGTGTTGGTAATCAATTGCAACCGCCTGCAGGCATCAATATCGCAGCTGAAGATGTAGATGACGCCTATTTGGTTGTTGCCGCAGATAAAGGTACAGCAAGATACTCTGACGATGCCAATGAAGAGGCTATTCAGGCTGGATTTTGGTTGGGTGATGCCTTTGCCAGTGGTGGTAGTTATGGTTATGATCATAAGGCATTTGGTATTACAGCAAGAGGCGCTTGGGTATGTGCGGCACATCATTTTGCACGTCTTGGTATTGATTTATGGCATGATGAAGTTACCGCTGTTGGCATTGGTGATATGGGTGGCGATGTATTTGGCAATGGCATGCTGCTCAACCCTAATCTGAAGTTGGTGGCAGCCTTTAATCACCAACATATCTTTTTAGACCCTAACCCTGATGTTACAGCAGCTTTTCGTGAGCGCTCACAGTTGTTTACTGCAGTCAAAGGCTGGGGTGATTATGATACCTCGCTGATTAGCCAAGGTGGCGGCGTATTTGACCGCGCATCTAAAAATATTCATATATCCGAAGAAGTTCAAGCTGTGTTGGGCATGAACGTAGATGATTGTTCTGGTGAAGCTTTGATTCGTGCGATTTTACAAGCACCTGTAGATTTGTTGTATAATGGCGGTATCGGCACCTACGTTAAAGCAAGCTTTGAAACGGATGCAGATGCTCAAGACCCTGCCAACAATGCTGTGCGCATTAACGCTTGTGACTTACGCTGCAAGGCACTTAGTGAGGGTGGCAACCTTGGTTTAACACAAGCAGCCCGCATTGAATACGCACAAGCAGGTGGTTTGATTAATACTGATGCCATAGATAACGCTGCAGGCGTGAATATGTCTGACCATGAAGTAAACCTGAAAATTCTTCTTGCGCATGAATCATTTAAACGACGCAACCAACGTTTGAAACAAGTGGCAAACTTTGTGGCAGAGCAATGTTTACAAGATAATAAGGAACAAGCTATTGCCTTGAGTTTAACGGAACAAACAGCCGAGCATCATTTGCCACGACTATACCATTTGCAACAACAGCTTTTTGCAGACCAGTATTTATACAGTATGACTGAAGATACAGCAGACTTTGTGTTAAGGCCTGTATTCTCAGAGTGGTTAGGGCATGAAAAGAATCGCGTGCATCAAGCTTTGGACGAAGTGGCATTTCGTGAACAAAGTGTGTTTGGCAATATATTTTTAAATAACTACTTCCCTAAACCATTACAAAAGAAATTTGCATTAGCCATTGCACATCACCCGCTCGGTAATGACATCGCGCATACGCGTATTACCAGTTATATCGTGAACCGCTATGGCATTACCAGCATTCATTATTTGCAAAACTTAACGACTTCTTCAATCGTGGATGTCGTACAGGTAGTGCTGATGGCAGATATGTTATTGGGCACACAAAATATTTATGCCGAATTTTTGCATCAGAATGGAAGTGATTTGCAAGGTTGGTATCAAATCCAACAGAAAGTGCTCAACTTTGCAGAGGGACTTTTGTTGTTGGATGGGCACATGCAAGTGAACCAAACATGGTTACAATCTATGCAGAGAGGTTTGATAGCATTTGCCAAGAAACGTCATTTGGATGTTGTAGCCTTGTCTGATTTAGCCACAGCAATACCATTGTGTGAAGCGACAGGTAAACCTTTGCACACCTGTTTAGCCATAACCCAAGATTGTATTGATACATTGCCATTTGCACCACTTGAAGAAAGTTTACGCAGTACATTGTGGGGTGATAATGATGCCCACGCCTTACGTTGTGAGTGGTTGGGTAGATTGCTGCGCATGAAAAAACAAGCTGCGAAACAAATGCTGTCTGTTTCCAAGCAAAAGAAACAAAAACTGGTGCAAGTATGGCAGCAACATCCATTACAAGTGAAGCTAGAACACCTGCTTACTTCGAAAGATGGGTTGACCAATGAAGAGCTGCGCCTACGCTATATTCTTGCCATGACACATTTGCAAAGTATTGTAGAGTGTGATTGTAATTTAGTTTAAATCTTGGTGTGATGACATAATGGTTGACGAAACCCCATAGATTTATAAAGTGCGGCTCTCACAAATTGTAAGACATGGCGCTTTAGCTCAGCTGGTTAGAGCACCGGAATCATAATCCGGGTGTCCGGGGTTCGAGTCCCTGAAGCGCCACCATATCTAAGCCCTGTATTTACAGGGCTTTTTTGGTTTTTAGAATTTGGTTTGTGCCCGATTTGTGCCATCCTTGCAATGATCTTCTGTCCCGCAAGAGGATCATGGTCAGGTAAATAACGACCATATTTTTGTAATACCATGTTCATGTTTGTATGCCCCATCTGCCGCGCAATCCATGCCGGATTTTCCCCGGCAGAGAGGAACATAGATGCATAAGTATGCCTTGTTTGATAAGGGTTACGGTATCTAACGCCAGCTTTTTGTAAGGCTTCAGTCCATAAAGGGTTTCTGATTTTTACAGGGTTCTACCCCTAACTTCCTACCAAACCACTCACTGCCTTCAACTTACCCAATATCATTAAAGCCCAAGTGTCATTTGTAATTTCTTTATTCTTTGGTTAATCACCTTGAGTATTTTCTTGATACTTTTATTGGTTCCAAAATCTTCAGCCACAGCAACGCATTCCGCTGTTATTTTAGCACTGATTTTCTTTATGCTTTGTTTCACTATTTTATAGTTTACGCCAATATCCATAGCAAATTGCTGCCAATGGCGTTCCGCCACCCAATCAGGTCGATATTCACCACCAATTTTCATCGCCGACTTACTGCTCAAACTAGGATAAACAACCGTGCACAATAAATCATAAAAGGGTGCAAGCTGTGGTCCACGCGCATCAAAAAGAAAAGATAGGTTTTTACCATGAGCATCCGCATTACCAATGATATAATTGAATATCACCCACTGTAATAATGCCTTCACATCTGCGATTGGGCTAACACTATGCTCACGCACCAACTGGAAACATGCTTGCAAAGAAGGCCCGCCTTCATTTTCATATTTCATGTCTGGGGCAATGCCCATAGCTTGACAAAAATCCTCTTGGTGCAAACGAACAAGCTCACCATCACTATTGCGTTTACGGTCATATCGGACAATCAAATACAACGGTTTTTCTTTTTGCAGCAGGATAACTTCGGGCACTTCAAGCCCAACTACTTTGGCAAGACGCATACAAAAAATTTCATTTTCAACTGTGTCTGGAAAGTTCTGAATAGGAGGCTTGAGAATATGTGAGCTGGGCTTAAAGCCCATAGGCATACTGATGATGCCTTGTTCAAACAGGACGGGAAGTTTGTTTTGTGCACCCGCCAAAGATAGGCGGTAATCACCTTCGCCCACAAGCATAGGGCGTTGTGGCATTTGCTCTACTAGAGCATTAAGCGCATCATCATTTAGCTTCTTATACTCGCCATCCCTGCTCCAAGTTTTACCATTTGGCAGCAGACTAACCGCACCCGCACATTCGCCGCCAATAGATTCTAATAGCGCAAAGTCATTGCCTTCGGACACGCCAAGCTGACGCGCAATAGCCTTGCGTACTTCTGATTCAGGTAATAAATTGGAAAAAAATGGGCGGGATAATTCATCATTAAAAACTTGGGTTTGAAGCGGCAGTGACAACGAAAGCGGCACTGCTTTTTCGTTGTTCAACCATGCATCATTGTATTGAAATTCAAATTTTCTCTTTTGATTCAAGCGTAAAACGCCCACAGATGTTTCCATCAGATATACCTGCAACGACATACTCATGACTGCTTATCGTTGATGGCTTGTGCACTTAATTGATGTTTCTTCTCCCAGTTGCGAGGAGTCACCGCAATATCCAGACCTAGGCATTTCAACACATGCAATGTTTTACCCAGTTCTATGGTTTGTTTTCCATTCTCTAAATCTGAAATAAAGCGCACACCCACGCTACACAACGCCGCAAGTTCAGCTTGCGTTGCTTTCTGCCCTTTTCGACACGCCCGCACCAAACCACCCAACTGTTCAGTTGTTTGAATATTCCCGTACGGTTGTTTTACTTCCTTATTCACAATCATATCACTTAAATTTACCCGTACGGTAACTCTAAACATGAAATCATGGATAAGCAACAAGTTCATTACCGTTCGGGAATGTTTACCCTCAAGCTATGCACCTGTTACCGCTTTCAGCCATGTTTCCATATCTTTAATTGGCCACAGGCATTCACTGGCTTTCATGCCTTTAACGGTGACAGGTCTATAATTCAGTTGTACCGAAGTGCTATAAGGCAAAAGGCTCATCACACCACCCGTATGGTACAATGCCGCATCTAATTCCATTGTACGCACCGTTCGCATCGAGCCTTGTACTGAGCGGCTGCAATGAGTATCAAAACGAGCGGGAGTGAGTAGCGCCAGAGACTTTTCGATTAAATCCGTATCATAGCCTGATTTCAACAAGGTATTGGCGAACAAATCCTGAAAGCAATAATCCAAATTGGCAAAATCTGCTTGTTTTAAACCTGCCATAAAAAGAACAAAGCGGGTTTTATCATGACAAAACATGATACAATTACGGCGTTGGATGTTGTAGATATTCGCGTGCCAACTTCCCAAAGGATTGGCTTCATCTAAAGGCAGGTTGCTCACATCAGAGAGCTTAGCTGCCAGCTTTTTTGTACAGTGTATAATCATAGTTTTGTTTCTGCTCCCTCTATCATGGTTTTTATCAAACTTTGTTTTATCTTTTGAAAACTCGTCCGTCAAAGCTATCGGTGCTTCACTCGGTATTGTAATTCACCTGCGCCTAAAAGTGTTAGCAATGGCTTGGTTCACCACCTGATTGTTAAGGTTTAAGAACTTGTATATTGCCCAAATATCATAAAAGTCTTTCATTCTGCTGTTTGTAAAGCCAATAGAGACCATGGCTTCAAACTTTTCTGCAATCACTGTTTCTACTGGATATGCTTTAAGCTTTGGGGAGGATATATCTAATACTGTTGGTTTCTTTGGCAGCGGACGTAACCATATCACCAACACCAATGTCAGCTTTGATAGACGAAGCATCAAATACCAAACCATCTTCGGAGATAATCGTTTTGCTGGAATAACCATTGCAACTATTGAGGTTATCGGATTACTCATGCCTGTCATAACCCAAATGATTATCCAGTTCTGCATTGAGTACCGTTTCAACGGTAATCTTCTTCAGCATACGGCTCTGAAATCACACAAGTCTTTCTCGGTCTTAATGCCTTTAGAAGCTTCGCGCGCTAAGGCCTCTATTTCTGATTGTTTCATCTTGCTTATCTCCTTGGGGGAATATAAGCAGATACACAATCCAATTTACAGTCTCGATTTAGACAAGTGACTGAAGGTTCCTCTGCATCATAAACCAAGAAACACTTGCTATACACAAAACCTACAAGCACCTTTGCGCTATGTTTCAACTCACTTTCTTCAGCTTTATTCTTGCATTTTTCCTAAGCACCCAAGCCCGGGCTGCCAGTGATATTGAAGTTGCAGGTGACATGCTACAAATTATCATCCCTAGCATAGCTTATGGCACAACACTGTATTTGGATGATGCTGAAGGTGAAAACCAAATGTATAAGTCCTTTGCCACCAACTTGGGCGTAACTTATGCGCTTAAAATTAGTGTGAACCGCACCCGCCCTAATGGGGGTGAGCATTCATTTCCATCAGGTCATACATCTGCTTCCTTTCAAGGTGCTGCTTTCATTCATGCGCGTTATGGCTGGAAATATGCTATTCCTGCATATATTGGCGCATCTTTTGTTGGTTATAGCCGTGTTTATGCCAATAAACATTTTACATCGGATGTGCTTGCTGGTGCTGCCATTGGTGCCATCAGCAGCTTTTATTTTGCCACACCCTACAAAGGTGTAAAAATCAGCCCTTCAGCAAATAATGGGCAATATGGATTACAGGTAAGCACAACATGGTAGATTTGAAATTTGAAACCACAGAACTCGGCAATCAAACCAATGCTACAGTGATTTGGCTGCATGGTTTGGGTGCAGATGGTTTTGATTTCCAACCCATTGTACCGCAACTTGGTTTACCCAACGATGCCAATATCCGATTTATTTTTCCGCATGCCCCTGCTATGCCAGTAACCATGAATGGTGGTTACATCATGCCTGCTTGGTATGACTTGTATTCACTCAAAGTAGACAACCCCGATACCAACCCTCAAGATGAACAAGGCATCAAAAAGTCTGCCAAAAGCATTCAGCAACTTATCCAACACGAAAATACACGTGGTATTCCCAATGAACGCATCATCTTGGTCGGTTTTTCCCAAGGTGGTGCGATGGCACTTTATACAGGACTCACCATAGACCAACCACTGGCAGGCATCATGGGTTTATCTTGTTATCTGCCGTTACACAACAGCATAGAAGAAATACTCAACCCTGCGACAAAAAACACCCCTGTTTTCATGGCACATGGCACTCAAGACCCTGTCGTATTACACGAATACGGCAAGGCCTCTGCTGAGTTTATAAAAAATCTTGGTTATCAAGTCTCATGGCGTGAATACCCCATGGAACACAGCGTTTGCCCCGATGAAATCCATACCATTGGTCAATGGATTTCATCTAGGCTTATCAACCAAACTTAGTTCGACTGACCTTTTAAAAAGTTATTAGCTTCAATATGATTGGGAAACCGCTTAAGCACGCGCTGATAAGTCATTTTGGCCTGCTCTTCTTTATCCTGCCAAGCATAAGATCTTGCTAAATAAACCAAAATCGTCGCATCTGCAGGATAATAGGCTGCCATAGATTTACTATGTTTCTCTAGCGTTTCCCACTGACGCAAAGCTTCTTCACATACCATAAGTCGAACATGTGCCAAATAATGATAGGGAGACTGTCCAATGATTTGCCTTAAATAACGACTAGCTTCTTTCCAACGCCCTTGTGCCATCAAAGGTAAACTCATGCCTAATCGCGCATCAAAAGAGCGTGAATTAAAATTTAACGCACGTTTATAACTATCAATAGCATCATTATAGTTACCCTGAAGATAATTCAGCCAACCATAACGCAGCAAAGCATACTCACTTGCTTTGTTATTCAACAGTGGTGTAAGCACAGCAGCTGCTTTTTCATACTCACCTTTGCTTTCGAGCACATGTGACGTTTGCCAAGCCTCTTGGTTTTCACTGGCTAAAGCAGCATTCGCCAAACCTAAACTTAATAAACTTACCATTACGAATGATTTCATTGTTTTTATCCTTTTTACCATGATTTACTAATACTGATATATGCAAGGCTATTAATATAAGCTGCACTTGTTATTTGATCCAAATACTGATCCACACTTAACATCAGCATACCGTCGACATAATGACTTTGCCATGCAACACCTATAGCTCCGCCCCCCTTCTGTTTATCTGCCAAGCTATAAATTACTGCTGCATCACCATCTACAGCGAGAATACGTTCACCAACAAGCGCATTGACAAAGTATTGAGAAAAAATAGAGCCCGGTGCAGTCCAATGCGTTAATTTAAATTCTACTGCCTGTGTAGAAGAAACTACACCACTTACTGTATCTGTAGTATCAATCAAGTAACCTCGCATTTGCAACCAATCTGCACCTTGATTAAACCCAAAACCCAACGTGGGTGTATACTGTTTGGCTTCAAGGCCTAGGTCATACGTGGATATGCTATACCCTAAATCTACATAAAAGCTTTTTTGATAATTCACAAATGATATTTGAGGTGCATACGCCCGCACGCTATCCTTATAGGTAAAATCATCGCTTAAATCTGCTTGATGTACATCCAGACGAAACTTAAACACGCCACCCAATGTGTCACAAAAATAATTCCAATATGCGCTAGCAAATGCAGACTGTTGTGCAATAGCAATACCATTATCGGTAAGTGTTAATTGTGACCCTGCCAACTTAACGCCTGCCCTCTCTAGGTAATCCAAACGCAAACTTGCACCATAAGTATTGATAGCTGTTCGCGTGGTAGCGCCTGAATACGCGCCTGCCAACAGTGATGCATCCACATAACCTGACCAGCCATCAGCGTATGCCAAGGGGCTTAACGACAAGCTAAACAAGGTTACTAAACTATATCGACTTAGTTTCTTCTTCATAACATCTTTTTATCCTCCGCAGTGATTTGCCATGCAGGAATACCCGCATCGCCTTGTTGTGCAATTTCAAGCAAACTCGCTTGTAACTTTAGGTTCTCACCCTTAAAAACAAACGACATACAGCCTAGTTTTGGCTGAATTTCAGCCTTAGTTTCAAACGAGGTCTGCAAAAACATATTCTTAAACTGGTGTCTTCCACGTTGAACCCATACACCACCCTGCCACTGCCGTTGGTACTCACTCTGCATACCCTTGGTTAAAGCAGGTGATAAAACAGCATATAAATATTGGCGCATGGACAAAGGGAGTAATGCCAAAGGTGGTTCATCGTGCCAATGAATATTACCTTCTTGAAGCGGAGTTAAACCCATCGTTAACAACCACGCATCAAAAAATAAGTCTGTCTTACCTTGGCGATTATAAAAAGCTAATATATTATCTTGCGTGGTAAATGTAGCCTTTGCGCCTCGGTCTGAAACCAAATGCAACTCACCAAGTAAACTTAGCTCCACATGCAAAGTACGCTGACATTGTTCACCTTGATATTCGACTTGGTAGGTCAATTTACGACCAACAGACAAGTTCAAACACTCACGCAACGCAGGATCATACTTTGCTGCAATCACACTTTGCCCTTCTGAAGGTTGGCTAAACAACCTAAAATCAGGTGTTGCATCTTGTTTATCTTGTTGTAACACCGATGTCAGGTGAAATGCATGCGTATGCCCACCAAGCACATCCCCCCACTGCACATGCATGTGCAAATGCGGTTGTGGTGACCTACCAGAGCTACCACATGCCGCAAGCCGAGTACCCACAGTCACATAAGCCCCAATATGAGTTTCAATACTGCCTTGCTTTAAGTGCGCCAATAAAAGATACAAACCATTGTGCATGCGAATAAGCACATGGTTACCCCAGTTGTTTTCCGTATCTACCTCACCGGGTGGGTTATCCGATAATGTATCTAAAGTTTTGACGACATAACCTTCAACCGGTGCGACAACCGGCAACCCAAAACAATAATAATCATCTAAGGTTCTACCATGACTACGGTAACTTTGTTCATGTTCAGTAATATAAAAATCTAAAGCATGTTGCCAGGGTTCTTGATGGGTATGTTTACCATCAAAACCTTGATAAATTTGCCATGCACCAAAAAAAGGTGCGCGCACTGGAACACTACCAAACTCACCTTGCCTAGCTTTGGCAAGCCTAGCCCGCTCATAACTAATTTCAGGTAATGCTGGCGCATCTAACGTAAGCTGTAAATTCGATGTTGCAGGTCGGTGGGTTAAAGCGAGTAACATGGTCAAGGTCGTAATTAAAAAAGGTAATGCCATGACGGGTAAACCATACACCAACATAAATGTTTCACTTGATGCCGTAACCAATGCCGCAATCACCGATCCCAGCATCGCAAGTATAAAGCTGGCTTTACTAGGCACTGTAAACAAACCACCAATCGCCATAGCAACCAAAATAAAATTAAAACCGTTCCACGCCACCAAATCAGGATGCGGGCTTCCAGAAAGATAAGTATAAGTGGAAAAGCCAAATAAAAAGCCCGTCATTGCAAGGAATGCGAGATAACGTGATGTCCACGCCAGCCCAATAAACATCAATAAACCTGCAAAGGGATGAGGTGTAAAAAAGGCAGAGCCCAATGATGTGAAAAACTGGTCAACTGCCGCTGAAACAAACATATCATGGGGTGCCATAGGCACCAAATACCGACTTAATGTACCATAACTTTGTGCAGCTAAAGTTGCCATCAATGCCACAACCACAAAGGGTAGGCTCAATGCGGGCAATCGGTTTAAACGCCAAGTTATATCAGAGACTGCCACGGTCACAAACACTGCCAAAACCGATGCAAATGAAATCAGCAGCAACAGATGCACATCCACATAATAATAAGCGCCCAGCGATAAACCGACCAACAAACTATTATACACATGCAAACCACTTTCTAAGTTGCGAAACTTCAGCAGTGCCGCAGTCGTCATGCCTACAATCGCAGCCCATAACCCTGCAAGACCCGTATTGGGAAACCATAAAGTTGCCAGCACAAAAAGCGCACCTACCCAAGGTTTTTCTGCAAATAAAATGGATGCGTATGCCCTTAGCATACCCACCAAATCGTTGTAGAGCTTTAAAGTAGGTGCTTTCATTTGTTATTTCTTACTTTGAATGCTAACAAGATGTTCGGGAATCGATTCTTGCGCTGTCACCACAGACAAATCTTCTGCAGCCCGAATCACCGATACCTGTTGATGCTCATCTATCATCACCACATTAGGGCGATACTCAATAAATTGCATCCATTGCGTATTGTTGTATGCACCCACAGGACTAAATACCAATGTATCCCCCACATTCATGGGTGGCAGCATCACCGATGAACGCATCACATCAATATTCATGCATAATGGTCCATAAAGAATGGTATCCTCAGCCACACCTTCCAAGGGGCGCGTAGGTGTAACCTGATGATTATACCAGAACCCTGTGAATAAAACATTTACGCCAGCATCAATCACCATAGAGCGCCTACCATCAGGCATACGTTTATTGGCAATCACTGATGTAATCAAGATTTCTGCATCATCGACTACCGCACGACCACTTTCCAAAATCAAACGCGGGCGACCCAAACCTCGCACATCTCGTTCACGCGTTGCATCGTTGAGCGCATTACAAATCGCTTCGGCATATTGATCAAAGCTGGGCACAACTTGTTCCGGTGGTAAATATGTGCCATGCAATGAGTTCATTGAGGCAAAACCACCACCAATATCAATACTTTGGATATGACAACCCGTCTTGGTTTCGACCAAGTCCATAAAACCACACATGATGCGTATTTGTGCCGCGTAAGCACGTGGGTCAAGCACAAATGTACCCAAATGGCTGTGTAAACCAGCCAAGTTCAAATGTTCACTCTCTCCAAGAATGCGTGCAGCATCCATGGCTTGCCCCGATTCTAAATTAAAGCCAAAACGACTCCATGCTTCGGTAAAACCTGTATCAAAATTCAAGCGCATGGTGACATCTACTTGTTTACCTGCTGTTTTGGCAACATCTTCCAACAAATAAAGCTCATCCAAATGGTCAAGGTGGATGCGCGCACCTTCTTCCACTACGCGTTCTAAAATTGCGCGTTCTTTATGTGGTCCATTAAACAAAATTTTCTCAGCAGACACACCCAGCGACCGCGCTTTTTCATATTCAAATGCTGATACCACTTCAGCCCATGCACCTTCTTGATGTAATGTGGTGCATACTGCCCCCAAATAGTTGGTTTTATACGACCAACTGTACACCACATCCGCATACCTTGTTTCAAATGCACGAAATAACTTACGTACATTGGCGCGCAATCTGCTTTCGGATAAAACAAAAAGTGGGGAACCATATTTCTCAATTAAATCTGCAATCGCCACGCCTTCAAAATATTCTTGAAACTGTGTGTTGTTCACGTTACCAAACTTATTGAGCGCACCAATCCTGTGCGGCGTTAATGTTGGTTTTTGCCAAGCTTGTCTTTCACTCATCTTTATCTCCTTGCTCTCCAACCCTTGCTTGGTAACTGCCTGTCATTGCCATGGATTCAAAGGTTTGTAAGTCAATCACTGTTTCTTTTGCATAACGAATCATCATTGCCCCCACCTGTGGTTTCTTTTGTTCAGGCATTTTTCCAGAAATCATTTCCACCAACATGGCTGGTAAATTACTACCTGCCGCTGCTGTTAAGTAAATCCAAGCAGGGAACCTTGGGTTAATCTCAATCAGTAAATACTGCCCATCTTTTTCTTTAAGCATTTCTACTTCTAACGGGCCTTTCCACTGCAAATGTTGCACAAGTTTTAAGGCATCATCTTCTAATGTTTGATCTCGCACGGTCACGCACGCCCAAGCCTTTCCTTTATCGGTGACGGCTTGTTTACGCATCATCACCGAACCAAGTAAGTTGCCTTTACCATCACCAATCGCAGTGAGATTAACTTCATAACCTTCAACATAACGCTGTACAAGCACAGGATAACCCCAGCTGGCAACAATTTTTTTAAAGGCATCGGCTGCTTCATCCGCATTATTGACCACTGTAGCATCATAAAATACACCTTTAACCACCATGGGGTACTTCCAACCATCTTCATGGCAGTTATAAAAGAACTCTGCGCTGGTGATTTTTTTGGTTTCAGGATGGCGAATACCTGCACTTTTACACAACTCGTTTAAATTATCTTTATTGCGCGCTTTAAGCTGCTCCACATCAGGGATGAGAAAACTTAAACCAATTTCTTTTAAGTCATGTTGCAAGCGGCTAAAGCTTAAAAGCTCTGCGTCCAAACATGGAATCAATATATCCACCGACTCTTGAACTTGAATGTATGCCAACCTTTCTACAAGCTGGTGTTCACCTGCAGATGGATAAGGCAATAAATAACTCACATCACACACGTCCAAGTACAACCCAGGGTCAAGCACATCATAACCTAAACCCACAATGCGAATATCATCGCCATACGCCATACGAAGACAACGTGCAACAGCAAGCCCTGGACCTGGATTATCAGGCTTAGCATTCATGCCTGTCACAGCAATGGTAACTTTCTTACTTGGCTTACTCATACAATAAGCTTACGAAGCTGAGCAAAAAAGTCGGTCAAATCACGTTCTGCTTCATTGCGATTAACATCAAACTTCGCTTCAATTTCCTTAAATAAGGTATCAATATCATCATTATGTTGTAAAAAACGTAACACGAATAGTGCCACGGGGTTCGCCGTAAAGCTCAAACCACTCACTGGATCAAAAACAAATCCACTTTCATTTAGGGCTAGCCGCTGCAATACATCTTTAGCAGGCAGGGCTACCTCTCCCATATTTTGTTTATCCCACGGTAGTTGGGTCATAAGTTTCTCCTTTTGCTTTTCTCGGTGGGGGTTATTCGGATTCCATGCACGGTAAATGCATTGGAAAAGGTGATCGGTTAAGCTTTCTACTGAAACCGTATCTGGCTTATCAGCTAGCAACTCAATATGCGCATAAAGCACCTGCCACAGTTCTTGACGTGATGTTTCCAAGCTCAAACGCAAATATGCTACATCCATAGGCTGACAACACACAAAGGTTAATAAGGCTTGATTCTGTAATAGGTCTCTTAAAAAATATAACAGCCCTTTTTTGCCCGCAGGCATGGCTGCCATCAGGTTGTACAGTTGCATGGTTCGCAACTCCACCCACGATGACAACATCGCTTCTTTGGATGAAAAATGGCGAAATAAAACACCATCCGAAATTTTAGATTCCTTGGATACTTTTTGCGTAGTCAAAAATGCCAATTCATTTCTGCCTGCAATACGGTCAATCGCAGACAACACTTGTTGCTGCCTCTGCTCGTTCACCTTTCGTTTATGTTTATTGTTCGCCATCGAAATCAACATGTGGCGAAGTGAAAATGAGAGTATTTACTTTCACAAGCACTTTTTTCACCCCGTATATTCCCCCTTCAAGCTCTAACCTTCTTAAAGGTCTGTAGATTCAACTCGTAAGTGCCACTTTAACAAATAATTTAAAATGTAAGCTACGGTAGCCGCCTTGGTCTTTTCAAACACAACTTGTCAAAGAATAATAATAAACTACACACAGCTTACCCAAGCACAACGCTACCAGATTGCAGTGCTCAATAAAGCAGAGCATCTTCAAACTGAGATTGCTAGGTATTAGTCAACGAATCCACAATCAGCCGTGAACTAAGGCGAAACCGTGGTCTTCGTGGTTGTCGACCTAAACAAGCCTATCACTTAGCTATGGAACGAAGGTAAAAAAAGTAAAGACATTCATTGCACCTGACCATTGGCAACGCGTTGAACCACTGATTAGAAAAACGTGGTCACCAGTAGAAATTGGCGCACGTTTACGCTTGGAAGGTCCGCGTTTTGTGAACTATGAATGGATTTATCTATGCTGATTTAGATGAAGGTGGTGGATTTGCATACATTCTTGCGCTGTCAGAAAAAGCGAAGGAAGCATTACAGTTCCAATGGTCGCCGTAGTAAGATACCCAATCATATTGGTATCGCTGAGCGACCTGATATTGTGAATCAAAAAGTACGCATAGGAGACAGGGAAGGTGATACCATCACCAAAGATAATGGTTTGGAATTTTGCGAACATTCGAGAGTAGTCAAGGCAGTTCAAGCTGATTCTATGCTAACCCTTATGCTTCATGGGAGCGAAGCCTTCATGAAAACACCATAGACACATACATTAAAAAAGAAAATGTGCCTGTAATTACATCGGGGCCATAAGATTTACGCAAGAACTTTACAACATCACCAAATGAAGGATATGCATTTGAAAACTTCACATAAGAATAAGCACTGATTCCCGACACAGCTCCTCCGACAATAAATGCCAGAAGAAGTAACCTGCCAACCAGCTCAGTAATTGCCCCATAAAAACAAATATACCTGCGCTAATTATCACGTCTGTGCCTAAGGAAACAGAGCCTAATAACTATAGTTTTTCACTATTTTTTTTGCAAAATTAATCAAAAGCCCAAGAAAACAAAGCCTTATCTTTTAAGCCTAGCTGTTCAAGCAGTAACACACCTAACAACGCAACCATAGAGCCTATCAATAAAGCAACTGCTGGTCCAAATAGCCACATAATACTAGCTTCTGCTGCCTCTGGTCCAAGTTCAACTGTACGAAAACCCATAATCACCCAAGCTGGAGGATAAAGCACTGCCCCCAAACCAAACGTAAGCCCAAATACTTTCTTCCATACATCTTTAAGTGATGTGAACGCAACAATGAGTAAAAGCACGCATACTAGCACGCCCAAACCCATAGCATGAATATGCCCACGCAATAAACGCTGCATCGCATCTTTAGCAAGCGAACCTGAATGTGAATGTTGTTGGTTTGCACCATGCGCATGACCACCACCCTCTTGATGCATATCAGGTGCTGATTCGTGATGGTTGGCTGACATTTCTGATCCATGTGTGTGCCCCATCTCTGCCTCGCCCATTGCATCCATGGTCATATCTTTCATCATTTTTTGTGCTTGCTGCTGCTGAATGACTTCTTGCTGCTGTTCAAACGCACCATGTAATGTTTCATGATTGGTTGCCATATATACTGCCCATAGTGCACCCATCATCAGTGCTACAATCCCCAATATTAACCCATGCCTTACCGTACTTATAACTTGCATACCCATAAATTTTCTCCTATGGAATAAAAAAGGGGAGCAATGCTCCCCTTTTCAACCTCATTTATATATTACAGCGCCATATCAATAGCGAATACGAAGGAATTAAAGTCAGACAATGTTGCATTGGTTGCACCACCACCAGCACCCATTCTTTCCACTACATTTTTACTGCTTGTATAAGACAAAATAGCTTGCACATTTTCAGCCACTTGATGAATACCATACAATGTTGTATGTGTTGTAGCTGCAGGTTTTAAAACCGCATTGGTTAACATCTGCAAATCAACTTTACTTGAATTGTATTTTGCACCAAGCATCCAACCTTCTTGCATAATCCACTCTGTTGCCAACGTAATTGCAGTTACATCCAACTTGGTATTGGTAAGCGGATTGGTTTGATTACCCACTGTATATGCACCCCAAGCTTGCAAAGGTTCACCGTAATTTATCGCAAAATCAACACCTGAACGTGTGACATCACTAAATGCCATAGGGTTTGCATTGGTAGCACCTGGTGCACCCATTGCCATAAGCATAGTTGCCTCACCACCAAATACATCACTGGTATAGTTGGTTGCTTTATATGTATAAACACCCACGATATGATTATCCATGATTTCTTGAGCTACACGACCATACACTGTTGAAGTTTTATTGCCTGTGGTTGAATCATTACCTGCAAGACCATAACTTACATTGTAGTATGTACCTACACCTGAGTCACCATTGGTTGTACCATGCACACTTACACCATCAACCATCATTAGCATTGTACCGCCTGCCATTTGCGCAGCATCTGCCCAACCATAACCCATAGGACGTTTAGACATCATAGTCATACCATAACCCACGTTGTTTTGCACACGACCAAAACGCACTTTGACGAGGTCATTCACATAATAAATACCTTCCAACATGCCGATGCCACCAAGAAGGCTGGAATCCATCCACCATGAGAAGTTATCATAAGAACCTGCTGTAATTAAACCAAACTCACCATTACCAATTTTCGCATTGTTTTTCGCGCCATCCAACATACCAGGTCTATGCCCAGGCATAACAACAACGTCATTTGAATCAGTTAGAGGTGCTGCATTGCTGTATAAGACTTGTGTACGTACAGTGAATGGGAATGATGATGCAAATACTGCATTCTCACCTGCATCAAAGTTTGCGCCTCTTTCGTCTTGGCTATCAATATCACCACGACCTTCTTCAAAGCGGAAACCGCGTTCACGGAAAGCTACGCCCATTTTTGATAATTGCGGGAACATGGTATGACAAGAGTTACAGGCCATGCCATATTTTCGCGCAAACACAGGTAATGCCTCTGCTTCACTTGGCACCAGGGCGGCACTGCCCACCGCCAACATGGCAAAACCACTTAATGTATATAATATTTTTTTCATAGGGATTCCCCTCCTTAAAGATGTTTACTGATCAGATGTCAGCCGTCATGCCAAAGAAAGAAATATTGGTGCCAAACCTGCAACCACCTATACATCTTATAAAAAATAACAAAAAGTGTAAAGCTATCAGCACCTTACATGAAGTTAAAAAATAAATAACCTTATCTTTCTTTCTCACTATTGGGAATAGCACCTGCAAAAGACTCTCAAATATGGGAATTTATGCGTCGAGTTTGCGGTACAAAGTTGAAAGACCTATACCCAACTTCTCTGCTGCTGCTGTTTTATCACCACCACAACTTTGAATCATACGTGTAATATACTGTTTTTCATATGCATGACAGGCTTCAACTAACGGTAAATCATGACCTTCTTTGAGTTTTCCCATATCCGAGAAAAGCAATGTATCATCTGTACCCAACAACAGCGCACGCTCCAACACATTCCTCAACTCTCGTACATTGCCATACCAAGGTTGCGTCT
The DNA here is from genome assembly GCF_000744415.1 of Ghiorsea bivora. NCBI lineage: Bacteria > Pseudomonadati > Pseudomonadota > Candidatius Mariprofundia > Mariprofundales > Ghiorsea > Ghiorsea bivora. Next base: position 353,300 of record NZ_JQLW01000005.1, on the reverse strand, counting down.
CTAACCACAAGACTTGCTCAGATGACATCTTGGGCACTTGCCTGCTCCATTCTTGGCAAATTTGATCCAGTAGGCGGTAAGCAAGGGGAATAATATCACTTCCCCTATCGCGTAAGGCAGGAATATTTATCTTCATAACATTAAGTCGGAAATACAAATCTTCACGAAAGCGTCCTTCTGCCACAGCTTGTTCAAAATCAACATTACTCGCCGCAATGACCCTAGCTTGAAAGGGTAATTCTTCATCACCTCCAACGGGGCGAAAAGTTTTCTCATCAAAAACATGTAACAATTTCGATTGCATCGCCATAGGCAACTCAATCAACTCGTCCATAAAAAGTGTACCCTTGGCTGCTGTGGTTAACAGACCTTTTCTATCACTATCGGCACCAGAAAATGCGCCTTTTTTATGACCAAACAGTTCAGATTCTAAAAGCTCTGCTGGAATAGCCGCGCAGTTAATGCGTACAAACGGCTGGGCACTTCGCGTGGATAAACTATGCAATAATCTCGCGACTACACCTTTACCTACCCCCGTTTCACCTTGTAGCAACACAGGCACACCACTGGCACTGGATTTTTGAATCAAATGTTGCACCGCTTGCATATTTTCCGACGAGCCAAGCACAGCCAACTCACCTTGGTCTTGGACAAGCTGCTCACTTTCAATCACTTTTTCTCGTAAAAGAAGCTTCTCTTGCAAGCGTTGCAAGCGTGCAAGTAATTCATCAAAACGAATCGGTTTGGCAACATAATCATATGCACCTGCTGCAAAAGCTCGGGATGCCAAATCTCGATTACCAAATGCTGTCATTAATATGAGTGCGATACCCGAACCCGCAATGGCACGCAACACATCAAAACCCTCACCATCAGGCAAAAAGTTATCACACAATACAGCATCAATATTACCCGCATCTAAACATGCCAATGTCTCGGTAACAGTTGAAGCTTCAGTGGTATCAAAACCTTCTTCACGCAAAAGCTCCACGATACCTTGGCGGATATATTGTTCGTCTTCAACCACTAATAACTTCATGTTATACCTTTACCTTGGTGCGCAATCGGCACACTGATACGAAAGCACGTGCCATGACCAGCATCCTCAAGCAACGACAATGTACCATGCATAGCATCCATCAGCTCTTTGCTTATGGCTAAACCAAACCCCGTACCTTCCCCCTTTTCTTTGGTGGTTACACTGGGGTTAAAAATAGATTTGCGCATAGCTTGCTCAATGCCATGCCCTGTGTCGCACACATCAATCACAATATGTCCACCTTGTTCAATCGTTTGAATATGTACCTCACCACTTTCACGACAAGCATGGCAAGCATTGTGAATCACATTCATCAACACCTGCATCAACATACTGCTGGAGGCATACACCAAAGGCATATTCGAATCCTCGTTGACTTGAATCACTACACGTTTATGTTGGGGAGACATTTGCCCTAGTTTAACAGCATCAGCAATCACAGATCTCACTGCAAACGCATGAAACCGCATATCAAATTCATGCCGACCAAAATCCAGCACTGTTTGAATAATCAATTCCATGCGCTCGGTTTCTTTGACAGCTGAGTCCAAATGCGAAGCCACTGCTTGCGTATCTTGTTGCGCCAATTTGCGTTTTGCCATGTGTAGCAACATGCCTACCGAAGCTAAAGGGTTACCCACTTCATGCGCGAGACTTGCTGACATCACAGACAAAGCATTCATTTTTTCTTGATGCGCAGCCAAGCTTCGGATTCGATTTAGCTTTTGCTCTCGCTCCTGTAATGCCTCACCCATGGTATTAAAAGCCTTAGCTAACTCTCCAATTTCATCATCTGAAACAACCGCACAATGAACATCAAAATTACCTTCTCCAACCCGTTGCACAGCCTTTTTCATTTGCACAAGTGGATGGACGATTTGATTATAAATAAAATAGGCTAAGAACCCTAAACTCAGCAATAATACCAACATTAAAGCAACTGTTTCTTGACGCATATCCATACGCAAACCCGCCATCATTTGCATAGCACGGTTGACCTGTTCATCTAAGGCATGATGTTTACGGGTCAAATGCTCAACAGCTTGCTTGGCTTCTGTCGCAATTTCATCAATAAAAATAGGACCTTCCATATTTTCTGTCGCAAACGGCAAAACAAACACCTTTTCTGCAATGCCTTTGATGTTTTTCACACTTTGCATCAAGTCAGATAAACTACTGTCTTGGTATGTTATTTCATATTGTTCAATCATTTGCACAAGCTTTTGCTGATATTGATGAAAAACACCCTCAGACCGATGGTCACCCGTAATAAGAAAGTCATTCACGACTTTAATATTACGATACACGCCCATTTCAATGGCATGTAAATCATGACTTTGATGATTACTATTTTCGACAACCGCTGCTTCTTGTTGCAAATGCCGCATATCACTGAGTAGGTCCCAGCCAAACACTGCCACCAACAAAAAGATAAGGCTTAACAAAACCCCAACTTTTAATGCAAGGTGTTTACGCAAAACCAGTTACCCATGTCATAGGTTACTATACCTTATTCATACCTATGATAAACTTTAACTCCACCTTGTTGATCAAAAGCCAATACATCATAATTTCTGGGATTTTTACCTTCTGCCTGCATACCTGGTGACTGCATAGGCATACCTGGCGCTGTTAAACCGACAACATCTGGACGGTCCTTTAATAAACGCAACACATCAGAAGCGGGCACATGCCCTTCAATCACATAACCATCTACAAGTGCCGTATGGCATGATGCTAACCCCGCTGATACACCATATTTCTCTTTCACTGCCTCCATATCTTCACGTGGTAACTCTTTCACCGTAAAACCTGCAGCTCTCATATGTTTTGCCCAAGCGCCACAACAGCCGCAACTTGGATTTTTATACATCACCACCTCAGTTGCAGCAGACTCAACCGTTAAACCGCCAATAATAAGTACAGGGGCAACCAGTAGACCTAATATAAGCTTAAACCTCTTCAATTGATACATCTCATCTCCTTTTTTAACCATCATATTTTCTTGTTACTTACTTCCAAACATCCAAGTGAAGATTCAGCATCACAGCTTTTAGAATATCACTGCGGGTGACAATACCTACAAGTTTATCCTCTTCAACAATAGGCATAGCACCAACACGTTGCTCTACAAATAAGCGAGCAATATACCGTGCATCCGTATCGACACTGGCTGTTAACACCTCATCCTTCATCACCTGCTCTATCAACACACTTTGTTTATCTTCAGCACAATGCATACAGCCCATACTCGTACCACACATACAGCGATAGATATCACGATCCGAAACCATACCAATCAACGATTGTTGCTCAGACAGTACGGGAATATGCCGAAAGTCGCCCTTCCCTAAAATATCTAATGCTTTCGATGCTGTTTCTTGCACAAAAAGTGTGACCACTGGCGTAGTCATCACCTGTGAAGCTTGAAGTACTTGTTGATTTTCATTCGTACTCTCGGCCAACTGATAAGCTTTTAAGCTTTTAGCTTGATAAGTTAACCCAGAGTCATCATGACTTTTTTCTTCTTTTATTGTATTGGTCTTCTGACCCTTGCTTACTTTCTCTACACGTTTTCGCGCAAACAACTGCTCCAAAGGAACAGGATTACTAATGCCAGGCCCAAAAATTCGGAATTCAGGTAACATCGTTTATCCCTCAATCACCCAGCTGGTACAGCAAAAATAAGTACGAATAACAAAGCTAAACCGACAAGTACAAACCTTAACCGTTCCATATGATTCTTACACACTGTAAAACCAACACAACATTGAAGAAAATAATACAAAGCAAACGCTTTAGATGCTAAAGTAATGATGGCAAATGTTGAGCCAGACCAAGCCAATGCCATCGCCAAACCACCCACCAAAACATATCCCCAGCGCTGGTTGATGCGACCCAGAGTGATTTCCGTCATATTGGCTGTTGCAGCTAAAGTATCAGCAACCGCAGCTGAAAACTGTGACAAGCTGGCTGCAATAATTAATGGCGCAACGAGAAACACAGACACTTGCGCCGCCAATAAAATCAAACTGTTTTCAGCATAGTCTCCTTTCAATATCACCACAATTGGAAGCGCCAAGGCAACAAAAATGACATAGACTGAAAGTGATAAATATTGTGACCAACGTGATGCAACTATACGTGTCCTGCGGTCAAATACTTTGCCAAGATAACGTGTGGTTTCAAAACCCTGCACCACAATCAAAGTACCCGCGACAATGGTAATCATTTCCCAAGTACTACGATCTGGCATTTGTGGCATCGTAAAACGACCTGCATCGAGATAATGATTCACGTCATACATGGCGAAACCAAGTAATAATACCATCAAAATAGCTAGCGTAATATACAACGCCCAACTTTCCATTTTCTCCAATGGTTTCAATCCACCCGCCACACCGATTATAGTGATGCTGCCAATAATAATTGTTGTCAGAAGGCTTTTATTAAAGCTTGAATCCAAATCAAAAGCACCCAACACAAAAGAACTTAAAATATGTACATACAAACAAACGGACACTATATAAGCTGCAACAAGCGCAAACGAGGATAATCGTTCAAACATCACTGTCTTGCGCCGTTCCCCTTTTTCCAATACTGGCTCTGCACATAAAATATTATGCCGCACCACAGCACCTGCTTGAAAAGCTACAAATGCCACCACCAACATTGCCAAAACCGAATACGGACCAACACTGCTTGCCAACACAGGTACAATCACCAAAAACCCGCTGCCAAAAATAGAGGCCAGCGGTGTGTTCATGGCAGGTGTGATTTGCAGAAATGTCTTCGGCTCAGAATCAGTTGCACATTGTTGTGTCGTATTACTTTTCATTAAAACCCACTTATCATTATAAATCATACCAGTACAAACGCCCCATAAGCCTCATTGCTTCATCGCACACAACAAGGCTTACAGCGCATATACCACTCAATACTACCTCACATTATTGTGAGTGTTTTAAACCACCCATCGTTTTACGGTGCACACCATCAGACATTACAGCTGGTGTTTTATTTTCATCTGAGCTTTCCTCATTTTTTTCATGATGCAAACCGCCCATCGTTTTACGGTGTACACCATCGGACATCGTGGATGCTTCACCTTTGTCTTCATTCATTTGTTCTTGATGATGCAAGCCACCCATAGTTTTACGGTGCACAGCATCCGACATTTCACTCGCATATGCTGGTGCAGTGAAAAGTATCGCACCACACAATGCCATCATAACAACACTTATTTTTTTCATACCAGCCTCCTTTAGACTCACACGCTCTCATCATATTTCCAGCGCCAACGAGCGTAAAATCGGCACCAAAACTTACAATCTTATTACATTCACCATTTAAGCACCTAAAACCACCATCGTAAACCTGCAATCAATGAAACGTTGTTCGCCGCTTCACCAGCCGTTTTCACAAACGTAGCCGTAGTGCCAAATTTTTTCTGTTGAGCCACCCCTATATAAGGCGCAAACTCTCTTGTCACTTCATAACGCAAACGCATACCTAATTGTAGATCATTTATACCCTTACCCACATCAAACTCGGGCACATCTGAAAAAGACAGGTTGATTTCAAGTCTTGGCTGTAGAATTAAGCGTTGCGTAAATAATAAATCATAAGTGCCTGTTATCCGAGCAGACACATCCCCTTTATCACTGATAAACAATGCGGGTTCAAGGTCAAACCAATAGGGTGCCAAGCCTTGAAAACCGACAACTGCAAAAGTACGCTGATTATTTACTCCTGCCCCATAAAACTGATCAAAACGTATGCCCGCCTGTAGATCCCAAAATGCACTAACAGCATGGCTGTACAATGTTTGCAATTCCAATGCGCCGACCTTAGTTAATAATTCTTGGTCTCCCTCAAACTTCATCCATAGCTTATTATAATCAGTTCCACGCCAAGCTTGCATATCCCAGCGCAAACTATTATTTCCGCTATTGTTTGAACGATACTCCATTTGGTCCGCAATCAATTTACCAAACACGATTTCATCCGTATCTTCCCAACCTGCCATGTGCCGATATTCATAACCATCAGAATAATCAGAGCTTCGTGCATCTGCTGGTGCATCTCCGCCTTGCATAGAGCCTTTCTTCATCACATTTTCTGCATCCATTTGCATTTCTTTAGCTTGCGCAGAAGATAAAGCTAGCCATGCACTCACCAATATTAAAAACACCCTAAAAATACTCATGCGACCACGACCTCTCTAAACATGCCTGCAGCCATGTGATACAATAAATGACAATGAAATGCCCAGCGGCCTTCAGCATCTGCCGTGACTAAAAAGCTTACTCTCTGAGCTGGCTGTACAGCAATTGTGTGTTTTCGTACCTGAAAACTGCCATTTTCAGCTTCTAAATCCGACCACATACCATGCAAATGCATGGGATGAATCATTGTACTATCATTGTGAAGTATTACACGAATACGCTCGCCTTTTCGGAAATGAATAGGCTTGGCTTCATTAAGCTTTAACCCATCAATAGACCAAATAAAACGCTCCATATTACCTGTAAGATGCAATTCGATTTCTTGTGTCGGCAAGCGCGTATCTTCAGGAACGGCTATACTTCTTAAATCTGCATACGTTAATACACGTCGACCATTATCTCTAAGACCAGGGCCTGGATCATCCAAATTTAAGCGTGGTGCATCTACCCGCATATCAACGCCTGCACCATATTCATCTTTGGAGTGTTTTACTTTTGTTTGCATCCCCATGCCACTCATCGAACCTTGTGCCATAGCTCCCATCATATCTACAGCATCTAATAACACAGGTTTATCAAGTTCTGGTGTTTCAGCTTGCATGTCAGCCCTTGGTGACAACGTGCCACATGCATAACCAGAACGATCCATAGATTGGGCAAAAATGCTATAAGCCTTATCATCAGGGATTTTTACAATCACATCATAAGTTTCACCCGAACCAATACGTAACTCATCCACTTCAACAGGGTGAACAGCCTGTCCATCTGTGGATATAACGCGCATCTTTAAACCTGGTATGCGAACATCAAAAAATGTTGCTGTTGCTGCACCAATAAACCGCAAGCGCACTGTCTCTCCAGCTTTCACAACACCATGCCAGTGACCCACTGGACTTTGACCATTCATCAAGTACGTATACGTTGCAGCCGATATGTCACTAAAATCATTGGGACTCATCCGAGTTTTGTTCCAAATATGACGTTTAGCAAGTGCATCACCTATACCCAAATGAGCCGCATCATCAATAAAGTCCATTGCAGTTAAGTTTCGATAATTATAATAACCTGCCATTTTTTTCAGGTTCATATACACGTCTACTGGATTTTCATCTGTCCAATCACTGAGCACAATCGGATAATCCCGATCAACATCTATTTCATCCGAAGTGTCTCGCGGTTCGATAATCAATGCACCATATACACCTGTTTGTTCAGCTAATGTATGCGCGTGATACCAATAAGTGCCATGTTGAACCACTGTAAATTTATGCTCGAATGTTTCTCCCGGTGCGATGCCAGGGAAACTTATACCAGGTACGCCATCCATCTCCGCATCAAGGATAATGCCATGCCAGTGGATGGTGCACATTTCTTCCAGTCGGTTGGTCACACGTATGGTGACAGTGTCACCTTCTTTGAGCTTTAATACTGGCCCAGGCAATAAACCATTTACCGTTGTTGCGATACTTTCTTTACCCGTTAAATTTACTTTCATGGGTGCAATGTCTAAATCAAATGTTGTTCCACTTAATACGCGGCTTGCTTCACTCACATCATAAGCCCAAGCGAAAGGAGCAAGTGTGTTTGCCAAAGGTAAAAGTACCCCTGCCGCAGCTACACCTTTGACAAACTGTCGTCTCGACAAAAATTGTTGTTTTGTATCACCCATCACTATCTCCTATAAATACAAGCGCCTAGATATACAATAGATCGCTTTTCATGCCTTAATTCTACAACTTCGTATTTTTTAAACGGAGTGCATTCACAATCACTGAAACAGAGCTGAAACTCATGGCAGCAGCCGCAATCACAGGCGATAACAGCAATCCAAACACTGGATACAACACACCCGCCGCAATGGGTACACCCGCCGAGTTGTAAATAAAGGCAAAGAATAGATTTTGCCGGATGTTTTTCATGGTTGCAGCCGATAAACGACGTGCACGTACAATGCCCGTCAAATCACCCTTGATAAGCGTCACACCTGCTGATTCCATCGCCACATCTGTACCTGTGCCCATGGCAATACCCACATGGGCTTGGGCAAGTGCAGGTGCATCATTGATACCATCACCTGCCATGGCCACAATTTTACCTTCTGCTTGCAATGATTTAACAACATTGGCTTTTTGGTCAGGCAATACATCGGCTTCAAAACGGGCTATGCCAAGTTTTTCAGCAACTGCTTTGGCAGTGTTGTGGTTATCACCCGTTAACATCACCACCTCAATGCCTTCATCCCTTAGCTCTTGAATAGCTGCAGGCGTTGAAGCTTTGATGGGGTCGGACACACCAATGAATCCAACCAGTTTTCCATCTGCAGCCAAATACATCACCGTCTCACCAGCCAACTGGTGTTCTTCAACTTGTGCACTGACCTGCTCAATTTGAATATCGTTATCCAACATCAAGTTCGCATTACCCAAAAGAACAAAATATTCAGCCACAACAGCTTGTACGCCTTTGCCTGTAACGGCAGTGAAACCTTTGGTTTCTTGCAGCTTTAAATCACGCTTTTCAGCACCAGCCACAATCGCCGCAGCAAGCGGATGTTCACTGGCACGCTCCATACTTGCAGCCAGTAGCAGCACCTCATTTTCTGCCATGTCGGTTGTTGTAATAACGGTAGTCAGACTGGGTTTACCTTCAGTGAGTGTACCTGTTTTATCGACAACAACGGTGTTCACCTTTTCCATGATTTCCAAGGCTTCTGCATTCTTAATCAATACACCCGCAGTAGCACCGCGACCTGTACCCACCATAATCGATATGGGTGTCGCCAAACCAAGCGCACATGGGCAGGCAATAATTAATACGGCAACGGCATTAATCATCGCATGAGCAAGCTTTGGTTCGGGGCCAACAAAATACCAAACTGCAAAGGCAAGTGCCGCAACCAAAATCACGATAGGTACAAAATAACCTGATACGGTATCCGCCATTTTTTGAATGGGTGCACGTGAACGTTGGGCCTCAGCAACCATGTTCACAATTTGCGAAAGCAGCGTATCTGCACCCACTTTTTCAGCTTTCATCAGCAACGAACCATTACCATTCACCGTTGCACCAATCAGTTTTTCACCGGCAAACTTTTCGATGGGTACAGGTTCACCTGTCACCATCGATTCATCCACAAGGCTTTCACCTTCGGTCACCACACCATCCACAGGCACTTTCTCACCGGGGCGAACCCGCAGCACATCACCTGCTTGCACATCTTCCATAGGTACATCTACTTCGGTACCATCATCTTTCACCAAACGCGCTGTTTTCGGTGTCATGCCAAGCAAAAGTTTGATGGCTTCGTTGGTACGTGAACGCGCTCGTAGCTCCAACACCTGACCCAGCAAGACCAAGGTTGTAATCACAGCTGCAGCTTCAAAATAGACATCCACAAGCCCACCTTCCATCTGCATAATGGGAGGAAACAAACCAGGCATTAACAACGCCACCATGCTATAAAGCCAAGCCACGCCTACACCCAAACCAATGAGCGTAAACATGTTCAAATTCCATGTGCGAATCGATGCGACAAATCGAACAAAAAATGGCCAACCACCCCAAAGTACCACAGGCGTTGCCAACACGAATTCAATCCATTGCACCGTGCTCATATCTAAACCCGATGGCAGCCAAGACGGTGCCAAATCAGCAATCATGGCTAGGAAAAATACTGGTAATGACAGAACCGCGCTCACTTTAAAACGACGGCTCATATCATGAAGTTCTTCATTATCATCTTCTGCCGATACAGTGCGCGGCTCCAGAGCCATACCACATTTGGGGCAAGCACCTGGTTCATCACGCACAATTTCAGGGTGCATGGGGCAAACATACTCTGTCTTTTCACTGCTTATTGGAGCGCCCATGGGTTCTAAAGCCATACCACATTTTGGACATGCACTAGGCTCATCACTTATAATTTCAGGATGCATCGGGCAAGTATATTGCCCCCCACTGACCTGCGCTGCTTTGGGTGAGGCTTGATGCTCACAATCATCATGTTTACCCACATACGCTTCAGGTGTTGCATTAAACTTGGCTAAACATTTTTCACTGCAAAACCGATAACTTTTATCCGCATGGCTTACACGATGTGTGGATTCAGGTTTGACAAACATATGGCAAACAGGGTCAACAGTGTATTGCTCAGGGCTTTCTTCAAATTTATGTTGGCATTTCTCGCTACAAAAGTGCCACAACTTCTCATGGTACTCTACATGGTGCGTTGATGTTTCTTTCACTTCCATTCCACATACTGGATCCATATTCATACTACACCTCCAACTACTGTTTTCTTAGCTCAGGCAATATTCGCAAAAAAACAGTGTCTCCCGACGCTACATGCAATATTGCCAAAGACACATGTCCTGCTAAATAAATATACAAAACCACAGCAAACTCAGCGTGAACTTGTATCACCAGCTGAGATAATGAGGATACAAGACTACCTAGGCCACCCCAATTATTCCAAATGATAAACCCTTGAATTGCCATTGCGGTCATCGCCAAAAGACCTAGCATTTCCACAATGAATAATAATACATTACTCGACTCTGCTAGTGAATTACGCTTGACCAATATACACCTCTACAACCTTTTATTTCAAACCGTTTTGATAAATAACATTTCGTTCAGACGACCACATTTGATAAATATCATCTGACCAAAGGTGTTGAAACCATGCAATGGCTGCAAGTTGCTCTTGTTCGTTTAGCACCTCTGCAAAAGCAGGCATTTTACCATCAAAAAGTGCTCCTCCCTTTTGTACAATCTCGACAAGTAATGGTAGCTCGTGATGCCAAGCATGGGCTGAACCATCAAGAGGTGGGGCTGGATACGAACCATCAGCCAAACGTACTTGCCAATTTTTGGTTAGTCCCTGCGCTCTACCCCCATGGCAAGATGCACAATTTTCCGCAAAAACTTTTTTTCCTTCAACGACCTGCTCACCTGTGTACCAGCGATTATCACTACGCTCTTGAAGGTCGCATGAAACCACCAAGAGTAAGCAAAACACCAAAGGCACAAGCAACACACTATGCATCATTTACTCCTACGAACTTTAACGCTATAGTCACTTAAACTGACTTATATGGCTTCCTATTTCTGTACAGCTAACGTTTTGCAGGCGGTTTATTACAACACGCCCCTTCTGGCTCTGCCAAGTTATTCAAAGCATTTTCTTCCATATCATACACCCAGTCCCACTTCCATTTGTCCAGCCATGAAGCACGCAGTGGCACAGCTTCACGCTCTAGTGCTTGTACCAACAAACGCGCACATGTTTCCAATAAGTTATAGGTTACCTTGATTCGTGATGACCGTATCTCAACTGCACGAACACCCATCAAACCTAAAAGTATGGTGCGTACCCTTTGTTGCTCTGCTTCCGATAGACGTTTAGCGACACGAAAAACTCTGCTTTTAAGCATTACTTTTCTTATGGGTTTCAAATAAAGGCGAGGTCTAGCCAAAAATCTTTGCTGACATTGTGTTGAACAAAACCAATAATCAATACCATGATGTTGACTAAAATATTGATTTGAACTGACTTGCATTTCACATACTGGACACTGTTTCATCCTATCAACCTCCTTTTAGCTAAACCGCCATCTTTTTTATGCCACTGTAAACTGCCCCATCATACCTGCATCTTCATGCTCCAAGATATGGCAATGGTACATATAAGGCGCACCTGCAACCGTGGCTTGTGAATATTGAACAATGGCTTCCACCCGCGAATTTGCAGGTAAATACACAGTATCTTTCAAACCTGTTTCATACGCTTTTGGCAAGCCACTATCACGCGTCAGTAACTGGAAGAAAGCACCATGAATATGGAAATTATGATCCATATTGGATGTGTTCTGAATATCCAAGATCTCGATATCATTCAGTACCATAGTTTCATCAATAACATTAATATTCATTTGTTTGTTATTGATATACACCTTGCCTTGCCCCATAGACAAAATGAACTGACGGGTACCTACAGCTTGATTGCGCTGTAATGGTGTCAGCGTTGCCAATGTTGTAGGGGTTGTGGTAACTGCCAGCGTATTTGCCACTACATTGGCTTTAAACAAACTGATACCTGTACCTGCATCTTGAAACAAAATGCCTTGCCCCACTAACCCTGCGAAATCGACCACAATCTCAGCGCGCTCACCGGGGCTCATGGTGATACTTGTCAAACTAACTGGCGTAGACAACAAACCTTGCTCTGTAGCAATTTGTTTAAAAACAATGCCACCACCCAATTGGAATGTATAAATACGCGAATTTGACCCATTAAGCAGGCGAAAACGTACTTCTTTGGCAGGCACATCAAGCACAGGGTCAATCACACCATTCACTAATAACGTATTGCCCTTTTTCCCTTGTTGAATCTCCATATTAGTTACACTGTAAGCAAATGTGCCATCAGCATTCATATCTCTATCTTGAACCACCACAGGAAAATCATCCTTGCCATAAGTGCTGGGTAAACTTAAACCTGCGGATACAGCATCATCAACAATCATCATACCTGCCAAACCAGCATAAACTTGTCTCGCTGTTGTGCCATGTGGATGCGGGTGATACCAATTGGTGGAGGCTTGTTGATTCACCGTATATGCCGCATTCCATGTCGTATTGGGTGCAATGATTTGATGCGGCCCACCATCCATATCAGATGGGGGTCGCATACCATGCCAATGCAACGTTGTTTCTTGCCCAATTTGATTGGTCACATTCAAATTCAACACATCACCTTGGGTCACGCGAAGCGTTGGACCAAGATAACTGCCATTGATACCCATGGTATTGGTCACGCCGCCACCTGTAAATCGCTGTGTACCTGTTTGCATGCTTAAGTTAAACACCTTATTGCCTGTAGCAGGGTCAATTGTACCCAACAACTCAGGTGGTGTATTAAAAGGACGGTTAAACACACCCGTATTCAGCGAAAGGTTGGTGCTGCTCGAACCAGCCTTGCCACCACATGACGTAATGGCTAAGCCCGCCAAACCTGCTCCGCTTGTCTTCAAAAATGCTCGTCTATCCATATTACTTGGAATCCATGTAATACACACTGGCTTTATGTTTTTTGCCATCAGCTGTTTTAAATAAAATCATAATGCCATGTTTACCAGCATGACCAAGGTCGTAACCTGCCATATACCAGTCACCCATTTTCATGAGCATTTTGGATTCCGATGAATTGTTGGGGTGAAAAACCTTAGAGTTAATCAATACATCCGTTAACGCCTTTCCATCTTGCTCAACTTTCACCATCAAATTATGCGAACCACCATGTCCCATACCATCTTTAGCAGGCATGATGTGGAAACTTACCGTGTAACCATCCACTTCTTTTTTCTCTAAAAACATTGAAGCTGATTTATCCATCTTCATATGCCCGTGTTCACTACCCATATCATGACCTTTCATATTATGGTCTGCCATGCCTTTCATATCGTGGTCACCCATCATCTCATGACCACTCATGCCCGCGCCGTGTTCATGTCCACCTTCATTCGCTAACGCTGATGTTGCTACACCAAATGTTATCAAACCTGTTAAAATTATTGCTGTTTTTTTCATTTTATTATTCCTCTTTATATATTTTAATGTACATGTTCTAAAATTGCATCGGATGAATCATCCATATTATGTTCCCAGCCACTGCCATCATGTAAATAGGAACAACTTGCGAGCAGCAAAAGTAAAACCAAACTTACAATGAATTTACTCATAACTACTTTCCTCAGATGAAGTATCTTCTTCTCCATCAGAAGAATGCATCATGCCCATTCCATCATGCATACCCATACCTCCACTATGCATGCCAGATTCATCATCACTAAACAGGTGACCTAACATGCAACCATTCAGCGATAACAAACCGAGTAACGAAGCTAATATCATCAACCTTGATAATTTCATTCTTCTTCTCCTTGTTTTTTATACAGATGTTTTTCTTTCCATTGTAAAACCAGACCATAAATCACAGGCAATACCAACAGGCTTAACAATGTCGCTGTAAACATACCGCCGATCATGGGTGCAGCGATGCGCTGCATCACATCAGAACCTGTTCCACTGCCCCACATAATGGGAACAAGCCCTGCAATCACTGCCGTTGCTGTCATGGCAATCGGACGCACCCGCTTCGTTGTACCTGATGACACCGCATGCATGATGTCACTTTCAGATAAAGCACCACCTTTTTCAGCCCTGAGTTTCGCAACCGATTGGTCGATAAATGTCATCACCAACACACCAATTTCTGCAGAAACCCCTGCCAAGGCGATAAAACCAACAGCGACTGCCACACTCATATTATAACCCAAGAACCAGACCAGCCAGAAACCACCAACCAATGCAAATGGAATAGA
>NZ_JQLW01000005.1:0-38639 GCF_000744415.1 Ghiorsea bivora | reverse complement strand
ACAACGCCTACCACAGGCACAACGCCTACCACAGGCACAACGCCTACCACAGGCACAACGCCTACCACAGGCACAACACCTACTACAGGCACAACACCACCTGCTGGGGGGGCGGTGACATGGCTTGATGTAGGGGTAGTTACGTCTTGGTTGCCAAATATGAATTTCCAAAAAGGTTTTGATAAGAAATGGAAGGATGCGAAGAAGTTTAATAATTGTAGTGCCTTATCTGCATATGCGCCAATAAGTAACCCATTAACAGTTGCAGGTGTGGGTAATATTAACGGTGCAATCGCAGCGCTTACGGCAGGTACCATTCCTGTACAAAACTCTGGTGACTTAACAAACGCCCAGAGCAACTATAATAGTGCTGTGAGCAACTGGTCTTCAGATCCGAAAAAGTCGGGCGAAAAAACTGCTAAGATGCTTAAAGACTTAGCAAAAGCTGCAGGCTGTTAAATGAAGCGTATAACGACTGAGCGTGGTTTCACTTTAATTGAGTTGATGATTACGCTTGTCATTGCGATGGTTATTTTGGGAGGACTATTGCTTAATTTTACATCGCAATCTACGCAATATAAGTACCAAGGTAAACGTGGAGATGCGGTTCAAGATTTAGAGTTTACATTGCGTTTTATCGCGCGGGACATCCAAGGTGCGCTTATTTCAGCCTCTAGTTTAGAAGCTTCGGGTGCGGGTGTGGCAAGTATAAAATTTGATGGTTCGGCAACCTCTTCCAGTACGTGGTTAAGCATGAATGTGTGGGATAATTCGGCCAGTGCTGCTAATGATTATCAGGCGGTTCGCTGTTACCGTTACCGTGGCGGGACAGGAACGGCTTCTACACAGTGGAAACTGTATTTTAATCGAGATAACTCGGCTTGTAGTGCAACTGTTGGTTTGGTGGGCTTTGATCCTGTACTGGGTGAAACGACAGGTATGCGAGTAACCAATTTTCGTGTCTTCCGAGATGGAGCAACTGGCGATGGGCGTGCTAGTTATAGTGGCGTACCACCTGCATTGCCTCCGAAGTTTGTCGGTGATGTGCAGGGCAATACTTATAACATACCCGCTTTTACTGTCTTGTTAGAAATTGAAATTGATGCAGCTAATAAGGGTGCCGTGGTTGACGTGTTGGGGGCGGCGTTACCTGCTGGCAGTAAACGTCGTATTTGGCGTTATGTGCAGGTGTATCCAAATACAGTTTTTGATTAAGTTGAGGTGTTTGTGATGAAAAAAGTAAACTTTAAACAGCAAGGGCAACAGGGTTTTATCCTTGTCACGTCTTTAGTGCTGTTGGCTATATTAACATTGTTGGGCATAACTGCAGCTTATAAGACAGTGATAGAAACAAAAATATCGCGTATGGCTGTGCAAATGGACAGAGCATCAGCGGCAGCAGAAACTGGGCTTACCCAAGCATACTGGTACTGGGTTAAGGATACAGTGCAAGGTATTGCTGATGCGCAAACACTAACAAGCTATGTTGCTGGCATAGGAGGATCACCCATCGCCCCTTATGAAGGTTCTTTTACACCATCTTCGATTGATGATGCAGCGATGCCAACCGATGCTGATATTCAAAGTGCGACCAATCAGTTTTTTGTTTTTAATCTTACAGCAACAGGAATTAGCAAGGTAGCCAATAGTAGTTGGGGGGTGGGTACAACACCGCAAGTTGCGGTCTGGGTAACATCTTTTAATAATGAAACGCCCCCAGCTTTTCCTTACCAAACGCCTGTGGATTTAACAGCGGGTGCTACGTGTGCAGCAGGTTGTAAGATGGTGACGTATGCTTTGGGCAGGTCTGGGCAGGCGAGGCAGTTGATGCGCGAATCGCAAAGTGTAATCAATAATTTGCTTACAGGAGTGAGCGCGATGACCAATGCCCCGTCAGGCGTAAATTTTGCGGATATTTGTAATCCACCTGCAACACCACCTGCAAACCGAGATGCGAATGCCTCGCCTTGGACAGCAAGTGCAACGGGTAATGGCAGTACAGTTATTGAGGTTACACAAGCGCCATATGCACTGGGTTCAGTGCCTTCAGGTACGGCGTTGGCATCCAATACAGCCATTGGCTCCGGTGGTAAAGGTTTTCGTAATGGTACGGGGTCGCAAACGGGGGCAACTTTTAGTACCGTACCTTATCTCTTGTATGCCGGACATGGTACAAAAACAGCGTTTAAGGTTGACTGGGCATCGGTGGCTCAAGATACAACAGGATTAGATTTGCCTGCCAATCTGTTGCCACAAAAATTAGTGAATGCACCACTGTTGGGTACATCAGATCAAGTTAATTATTTTTCAAGTTCAAGCAATCAGTTATTTAGTATGGACACATATCGTTGGGCAGCAGAGCAGTTTACGTGTCAAACAGCGCCATTTACAGCTGCTAACGATGGTCAGTTTGGCAATGGTATATATTGCAGTAAAGCTGAAGCTTTGCGCCAATCTGTAGATGCTATTGTTAGTGCTGCTTCGGGTGGTACGGTGCGTGCATTTGCACCTGTTACGGGGCGATTAAATATTGCACAGATTCAATATAATATCGCCAATGGTATTCCCATGTTTGGCATGGTTAGATTGATGTTTCCAGCAGTGCCCGATTCAGGAGTTACAGCAACTTGTAATGGAACACCAACCCAGCTTCATGTTATTGAAAGTGCAGGCGATGCCTCCAATGGCAGCTATGATTTTAATAAGTTGATGGCTTGTAAGAAAAAAGGGAGTTGTGCAAATTTATACACAGGTTCAATCACTGATCCCGCAACACTTGGGGGGCAATATCCTTTTACGGTTGCAGATGGTGCCGTACCCGATGATGATGGTTATTTAGGCTCAAATGCGCGGCTAATCGTGTATGGCGGACTTTTGATTGATTACTTTGCAGATTATAATATCCAAGCCAATCCAACTGGTGGCTCACCAGGAGCGGGTACAGATACTGTATTTAATCCTGCCGATGGTGAACGTTTATTAAGTCCTTTGGAATCACCAGATGTATACTTGGCAATTGAGCATAATGTGATGATCAATCCTGTGATGCCAAGGTTTATGGGCAACAATCCTTTGCCATTCCCTACAGCCGCACCACAAACAAACCCAAATGCGAATGCAACCTCTCCAAGTCGGTTAGGTAATCCTGCACCTGCGGTTGGTAGTGCTGCAACAAATACGTTAGTATCAGCCAATAGTGTGAATATGGTTTGGTCTTAACGATGCAGCATCGCCTATGCAGGGCAATGCTGTAAACCTAGCTTCTCCATATGATGGTTACTTCCCATGGTCTGAGGGCATGTTGCCGCCGCAAATTGGTGTGTCAGCAGCAGGGACAATGCGTTTGCAAAGTCGAACTACAACCGCAGACAACCCAAGCAGTCAAGGGCTTGTAGCTATGGTTGCCAGTGTTGGGTCAGCAGGTGAGCAAGCTAGCTTGCCAACTATTGCTAGTAGCCTGCTAAGCATGAGTAAACCTGTGCGTGTAGGTCAAGTTGCAGGCATTGAGGCAGATATACTACGTTATTATTACGATTTAATGGCTAAAACCTTAGACCAAAGTAAGGCTACGGATTGGCCAGTAGCTTCTTGGCCCGGTAATACGTTAGCTGGAGATTTTTGTATTGGTATACAAGATTGTGCAGCCAGTACAAATATAGGTGATAAAATGCACCTTATGTTCCCAACGGGTTATATGCATGGATGGAAGGTTGCTTTAGCTGCTTTAGATATTACGGCTGATGAATGGAATCATGTATTGTCAGGCGGTGCTGCGCCGCGTGTTGGTATTGCCGATGCGCAAGGCTTGTATAGTCAGTTATTAAATAGCTGTTCGCAAGATGGGCTTTTACCAGGGGCTGGTTGCCCTATGGGTTTACCCTATAATTTTGGTGTGGATCAAGGCGCATTGAATCAGGCGGCAGTACAGGGCTTCCAAGGTAACGAAAGTATGTACTTCAATGTGACACAAGATAACGCGACAGGTTACGCAGTACTTGATTCGAAATGGCGAGATATCCCTGCAACTATGTATTCTGGTGGTTTGTTAGACATGCATGCGCACTCTAATATGAATGGCATCATTTATACCCCAGGCCCATTGGAGTGGGAACCCGGTAATTCAAGTTATGATACAGGTATCCATATGAGTTATGTCAATGGCTCAATTATCACGGGTTATGGTGCGTTTACGAAAAATAAGACTTCTGATGATAGGTATGTTTTGGTATATGACCAGCAGGCTGTAGATAATATTAATGTCAATCAGGGCACGATAGTTTTACGTAGATATGATTATCAAGCGTTAAATTAATGCTTTCGAATGTTTGACTTTAGCTATTCTTTTCACTACGTTAGCGTTATGAGTGTTAGTAACGCCTTAGCTGAGGGGTGCAAATGAAGCTTTTTTCGCGTAAAAAAGAGCCTGTAATGGGTATTGATATTAGTGCGTCAGCGATTAAGTTGATTGAATTGACGCATGGTAAAAAAGGTTATGAGCTTAAAGCAATAGCCAATGTGCCATTGCCTCGTGATGCTATTGTGGAAAACACGGTGATTGATTCGATTGCGGTATCACAGGCTTTGTTGGATGCCCTAGAGCAGGCGCAAACAAACACAAGAAATGTGGCCTTGGCAGTGTCGGGCAATGCTGTAATTATTAAAGTTATTCAAGTGCCAACAGCAACAGAGTTTGAACTAGAATCTCAGATTGAGTTTGAAGCAGACCAACATGTTCCCTTTGATATTGAAGATGTATACTTAGACTTTCAAATTTTAGGTGAAACAGAAGAAGACCCTGAGCATATGGATGTTGTGCTGGTGGCTTGCAAACGTGAAATTATTGATGATTACCAATTGGTGCTTAGTGAGGCTGGTTTGCATACCACTTGTGTGGACTGTTCGGTGTTTGCGCTAGAAAATGCGGTGGAAGAAACGGGTGTTTATACGCAAGACACAACAGCGATAGATGCAGCAGAAGCCATGGATACAGAGACAGATGAATCGGCGGCTTATGCATTGATTAATATAGGTGCCAATATTATTAATGTTAATATTATGCGTGATGGGCAAATGGCGTTTGTTCGCGATCAGTTTTATGGTGGGCAAAACTTAACCGAGGCGATACAAAAGGCTCATGCCATTAGTTTTAGTGCTGCGGAAAAAATGAAAAAAGAAAATTTCTCAGATATTGATCCTAATGTTATTGAAGAGTTTTTTAGTAATTTAAGCTCTGAAATCGGCCGTTCTCTTGATTTTTATGGTGCAAACAACGCTGAATACCCAGTGCAAAAGCTGATGCTTAGCGGTGGTTGTGCTTTGATTCCTGATATTGATATTGAACTGGACCAGCGGCTTGGTATTGAAGCGAAGGTTTTAAACCCTTTTGATAATATCATTGTGCCACGGAATAAGTTTGATGCTGATGAAATTCAAGCGATGGGACCAATGTTGATGGTACCTGTTGGTTTAGCGATGCGAGGTTTTGATTCATGATTCGCATTAATCTTATACCACACAGAGCCGAGTTCCGAAAAAAACAAATTATCGAATATATTACTGTGTTTGTCTCATCCATATTGTTGGTTGTTGGTATGATTATAGTGATTGATATATGGTCTACGCAAGAGCTGACCGACTTACAAGCAGAGCAAGCACTGCTGAAAACGCAAAATGCACAGCTTTCGAAAAAAATTGGTGAGTTGCGTAATTTAGATAGTTTGAGAAGGGATGTGGAGAGTAAGTTACAAATTGTTGATGAGTTACAAGCAGGTCGCTTCCGCTCGTTTAATACTTTGGTTGCGATTGCCCAAGCAATTCCACAGAATATTTGGTTGGTTGCTTTAAAAGATGATGCAGGGTCTCTGTCGTTAACTGGTTTGGGCGAAAGCAGTAAAGCTGTGGCAAACTTTATGCGGGCACTAGAAACATCCATTTACTTTGATGATGTGCGCTTAACTGTGGATAAAGAGGCGGAAGCTGAAGGTATCAAAGTTCGTCAATTTGTGCTGACCTTTCATCGATTAACCCTTGCTGAACAAGAAGCTATAACGAAGGCAAAAGGAGAGGCTAAATGAACCTTGATGCTTTGAACCTAGATGCGCTTCGCCCATTAATTCCATTGCCTATGGCAACCAAAGTTGCAGGTTTGGTTGTGGTGCTTGTATTGATTGCTGTAGGTTACTTTGTTGCCGTGTGGACGCCGTTGCAAGAAGCTATTGCCAATGAAAAGATTCAGGTGGAACATCAACGGGTTGCTTTAAGTAAAAATAAACGCTTGGCAAGTAATATACCTAAAAAGAAAGAAGAGTATAAACAGCTACAGAAGCAGTTGAAAGTGGCGTTGAATATGTTGCCCAAGAAGTCGCAAATTCCTGATTTATTAGAAGGTGTGACTTGGGCAGGTAAGGATTCAGGTTTAAATTTTACAACATTTAAGCCATCAAAAGAAACGGTGAAAAGCATTTATGCTGAAGTGCCAGTGTCTTTAGATGTGACAGGATCATTCCGTCAATTGTTAACCTTTTTGAAACGGGTGGGTGAAATGCCTCGGATTGTGGATGTGAAGAATTTATCACTGGTTGTGGATAATGCGAACAGCGGTTTTTTAAAGATTAAAGGGCAAGCTGTGACCTATCGATTTGTACAAGCTGAAAATAAAAAGAATAAACGACGTAAGTAATGTTGTACACAAGAGTTGGGTGCAAAAAAGTTGTCAGGTTTGGTGAGGAGAGTGAGATGAAAAAAAATAATGGTTCTTATGCCTTGTGTAGCTGGTTGAAGGCCTGTTTTTTGGTTTCTATGCTGATGATTACATCAGCTTCTTGGGCGGGAACCATAAGCAATGTATCTCTGCTTGATTCGAAAGATGGCGATATGTTGATTATTGAGTCAGATGAACCATTAGAATATCAAATTTTTGATTTGAATGAGCCACCAAGGTTGGTGATGACTTTTCCTAATGCAGATATTGACGCCGCAGTTGTAGCGATTAAAGGTGCAGGCGCTGGTGTTACAAATGTGTTTCCCAAGAAAAATGAACTTGGTGTGCGTATAGAGATTGCCTTGAGTGAATCATTAAGTTATGAGGTGGATGAGCAAGCACAATCGTTGGTTGTTCACTTCCAGGCAGTGAAATCAAAGCAAGCTGTAGGTAATAAAGCTGTAGTTAAAAAACTTCAGGTTAAAGATAAAGGTGATATGACTGAGGTTGTACTCAAGGGCTTTAATTTAGATGCTAGCCATAATTCATTTTTAACCAATAAAAACAGAACGTTGGTTGTGGATTTTTGGGGTGGAAAGTCACAGTTAAACAAGGAGCGTTTTCAGTTTTCTAGCCAACGTGTTAAAGCAATCACAGTCGGTGAAGCAGAAGATCGCTTGCGTTTGGTCGTAGACTTGAATCACGTAGGTCAAATGGAACAACAAATTGAAGCTTCGCCAGAGCAGTTTGTTATCCGTTTCGGTCAAGTTGAACATATTGAAACAGGTTCTGCAAAAGTGGAAAGTGTGGATTTCCAACCCAACGGTCGTCTGGCGAGAGTTATGATTCGCACTGATGTGACCAATCCAGTTGTATTGGTGAGTGATGATGAAGGCAAAACAATCATTGATATTAAAAATGCATCTTTAAAACAAGGGCAGGAACGTACCCAAGATTTACGTGCATTTGCAGGCCCGCTATCGCAAATTGATACATACAAAAATGGTGAGAATGTTCGCATTGTAGTCCGCACGCGTGAAACCGTGGAAACCACAAGTTTTCAGCAAGGAAATGTGTTTACGATGAACTTTGTACCTGAAGAAGTCGCAGTCTCTACACGTGGCAAAGGTAAGGGAGATTCTGAATTCACCTATAAAGGTGAGAAAGTCACGTTTGATTTTAAAGACATTGATATACGAAACGCATTGAAGTTGATTGCTGAAATGAGCGACTTGAACATTATTATGTCGGATGATGTAACAGGTACACTTACCATGCGGTTGGTTGATGTGCCTTGGGATCAAGCATTGGAGCTTATCTTGTCGGCACGTGGGCTTGGTAAAGAGCAGGCGGGCAATGTGTTAAGGGTTGCGCCTGTTGAAGTGCTGCGTTCTGAATATGAATCTAAAATTGAAGCAAGAAAAGGTTCATTACAGCTAGAACCTTTGGTTACTGAGTTTATTACTTTGAGTTATACAAAAGTTGAAGATGTGAAAACCATGCTCAAAGATGCCTCAAAGACAGCTAAAAAAGGTGCAAAAGTAGAAGGCGCTATGCCTAGTGCGGATAATTCAGGTTTAATGTCTAGCAGAGGAAGCATCTTAATTGATAAACGAACGAATACGATTATTATCAAAGACACTTTATCTGCGATAAACAATATAAAACGTTTGATTAAGGCAATTGATACGCCAATTAAACAGGTGTTAATTGAGGCTAGAATTGTTGAGGCATCGGATCAGTTTACACACAGTATTGGTGTTCGATGGGGTGGTAGTGTTAACCGGAGTACAAATACGAACTTTCCAGGTGCAGTTGCTATTGGGTCTACAGCTACGGGCGGTGTGACTACAGGCGGTGCGACTACGGGTGGCGTACAATCGAGCATAACTGCATCAAATGCCAATGCTATTTTAGCTGGTGGGCAAACCGCAGCAACAGGACGAGGATTCCTAGTTGATTTACCTGCTACAGGAAACGGGGGGTCTATTGGTTTCAGTTTAGGTTCATTTAGCAATGCAATAAACTTGGATTTAGAGCTTTCTGCAGCGCAAGCAGATGGAACCGCAAAAATTGTATCCAATCCACGTATTGTGACCAGTAATTTGAAGCAGGCGTCGGTAACGCAAGGCTCATTGGTACCAATCGTAACGCCTGGCTCAGCAAATAACCCTGCAACAACAACTTTAACTAAGGCTGCATTGACATTGGATGTTACGCCACAAATCACTGCTGATGGCGGAGTAATTTTAGATATTGTTGTGACAAAAGATTCACCAGCAACGTTTAATGGTGCTACAGGTATTGATTCTAAAGCTGTTACGACAAATGTGTATGTTAAAAATGGTGAAACTATCGTCATTGGTGGTGTTTATACGCGAGAGAAAGCTTTTGATAAAACATCGGTGCCTTATTTGTCAGAGATTCCAGTTTTAGGTTGGTTATTTAAAAGTGAAACCAAGCGGGATAATAAAACTGAATTGTTGATTTTTATCACGCCAAAAATTATGCAGGGTAAATCAGGCGTATAAGGGGTTATGATGGGCATATTTAAAGTTTGGCTTGCAACATGTGTAGTGCTTCTTGCACTGGCTTCGTGTGGGACTGCTCCTACAGGTAGCGCTATAACAACATCGCAAACGGGGGTAGGTGCGAGCGGTGTTGGGGGGTCCCTTCCTGCTACAACACTCACTTTGACATCTTCTGTAACGACAAGCATTGCTGCTACAGGTAGTGCGGTGATAACAGCAAATGTAGTTGATAGTTATGGTACAGCTGTCGTTGATGGAACTGAAGTGCTGTTTACATCAAGTTTAACTGGGACAAGTATAACAAGTTCTGTTTTAACCTTAGGAGGCATTGCAAAGGCAACTTTTAATGCGAACAATGTTGCAGGGGTAGCTACAATCACAGCCCAATCAGGTGCAGCAACTGGTATTATTACTGTAGATATTCAGCCTTCACCTCCAGCGCTTATAGCATTACAAGGTGTACAGCCAGCTCAAATTGGCGTTCTAGGAAGTGGTTTGCCTCAAATTGCTGTAATGACCTTTGGTGTATCAGATAATTATGGCAATCCCGTGTCGGATGGAACAACTGTTAATTTTAGTATTTCTGCAGGTTTAGGTGGTGGTGAAAGCATTTCACCAACATCTGTTCAAACAAATAATGGCAGCGTAAGTGTGACAGTAACAGCCGGGAACAAGGCTGGGCTATTAGGTGTGAATGCACTTGTCGTGACGAACAATATAGTCACGACAGGTACTTTGGCGGTTCAAGGTGGTAAAGCCATTGGCACAAACTTTAGCTTTGAAACTGAGAAAGCTAGCTTTGAAGGTTTGGATTTAATAGGGAACACAAATAAATTTACCGTTTTTGCAGCTGATATTTTTGGTAATCCGATTAGGCAAGGTACTTTGGTTAGTTTTATTACGGAAGTGGGTAGTATACCGAGTGCATCTACTGATTCAGTAGGTATTGCAACAAGCACTTACACAACGGCTGGAGGGGATCCTTACACAACCTTGAAAGGTCACCCGCTTGGCGCCGGTACAGGTAAAGGCGGTTACCTCACTGTGCTTGCTATGATTAAAGGGCAGGAGGCATTTAGTGATAACAACAATAATGGTGTTTTTGATGCAGGTGATTCATTTAACCCCGCTTTACATGATTTAGGTGAGCCTTTTTTGGATGCCAATGAAAATGGGGCGTTTGATGCTGGTGAGCCTTACAATGATAGTAATGGGGATGGTTTATACACAGGCCCTAATGGTCTACATGATGCGGACACAGTGTTATGGAAATCTATAGTTGTTGTGCTATCTACAAAAGCTTACTCAGTAACGCCAACATTAATTGCGCCAGACAACTATTCTATTACGGTTCTTGATAGCTATAATAACCCAATAGATAGTACTAGCCTTTATAAGACAAGCTTGTCTTTTACAGCGACAGGTAGTAAAGGTACTATTACAGGTAACCAAGGAAGCTCAGTACCATTTTCAGTGACTTATAACTTGGCTAATCCGGCAACACCAAATGTGCCCGTTTATGTTCCTACATTTACAAACACAACAGTAACAGGTCATTTGACGGGCGATGTTTTAAAAATAGAAGTAATTTCACCATCGGCGACAATATCGATTGATGGGCTCTAATATTATACTTGTTGGGCTAATGGGCTCTGGAAAATCGATTCTAGGGAAGCAGCTTGCTTCCCGTTTGTCGTTAAAGTTGATTGATTTGGATGATGAGATTGTATCCCAAGCGGGTAAAAGTATACCTGAAATATTTAGAGATGAAGGCGAGCAGAGTTTCCGAGATATGGAAAGTGAAATTTTAGCCAAAGCCTTACAAACTGAGCAAGCGTATATTATTGCCACGGGAGGTGGTGCTGTTTTGTCGGAGGATAACCGCCTTTTGATGAAACAAGCAGGTTCAGTGATTTGGTTGGGTGCAAGTCCAGAGATATTGGCTAAGCGCATTACTGGGGATAGTAATCGCCCCTTGCTTGCTGAGATTGATCCTTTAGCCAAAATGAAAGCGCTAAGTATAGAAAGGAATCCTTTGTATGAAGAGGTCGCAGATTTGTATGTGGACACAGGCAAACTGACTGATGAAGAAGCAGTAGCCAAAATTATTCATTTTCTGTCAGACTAGGGCGCATGACTAAACAAAGCCAAACTTATCGCGTCGATTTGGGCGCACGTTCTTATGATATCCATATTCAAGCAGGGTGCTTACCAGATATTGGTGAGCAGATGTTATCCATATTTAAGCAACCAAGCCGTTGCTTGATTGTAAGTAATGATGTGGTTGCTCCATTATATTTGGATACAGTGCAGTCATCATTAGAAGCTACGGGTTGGCAGGTATCTTCATTTATTCTTCCTGATGGTGAGCAATATAAAAATGTAGAACAATGGTCAGCCATCATGGATAGATTGATGGTCAGCAAACTGTCACGAAACGAACCGATTATCGCTCTTGGTGGTGGTGTGGTGGGTGATATGACGGGATTTGCAGCCTCATGTTATCGCAGAGGTATTCCATTCATTCAAATTCCGACCACCGTATTGGCGCAGGTTGATTCTAGCGTGGGTGGTAAAACGGCAATCAATCACCCGCATGGTAAAAATATGATTGGTGCATTTTACCAGCCTAAACTGGTATGGATTGACCCCAATGTATTAGGTACACTTGAAACAAGGCAGGTACCTGCAGGTTTAGCGGAAGTGATTAAATACGGTTTGATACGTGATAAAGATTTTTTTGCGTGGTTACAAACCAACATGCAGGCTTTGCTTGATTTGGATGCGGATAAAATAAGCCAAGCCATTTTACGTTCATGTGCGCATAAAGCTGAAGTGGTGATGGCTGACGAAACCGAACAAGGGCAACGTGCTTTGTTGAATCTTGGGCATACATTTGGACATGCTATTGAATCTATGACGCATTATACAACTTATTTGCACGGTGAAGCCGTTGCATTGGGTACAATCATGGCAGCACGGTTGTCTGAGCAGCTAGGTGTGGCAAATTCAGGACTAGAAGCGGCAGTCAGCAAAATATTCACGGCGGCACAACTTCCCACGCAAATACCTCAGTTCTCAGCGGATGATTGGCTAGATGCTATGGGGCATGATAAAAAGAATGTGGGTAGTTTGATTCGTTATATATTGATGCGTGATATTGGCGATGCCTATATTGCAGAAGATGTGACAGATGCGAATATTAGGGCGTTGGTTGCTTCGTTTAATAAGTAGCGTAAGCGATTGATTTGTAAGAGAAAGGAAACCACGCTTTTCCTTTCTCTTCCTGATGTTTGGCAGGGTGCCAATCAATCAGCATTTCCCCATTTAAGTTTTGGTTTCAGTTCCAGCCAGTAATCGACTCATATTATCATGGTGACGCATTGTGACGGCACCACCGATAATCAGGCAAGCCATTAATGCGCCATTACTATCATGCATAAACCATGCGATAAGCGGTAATGCAAACGCTGCGGAAATAGATGCAATGGATACATAGCGAAAGACTTTAAAAACAACAAACCACACTGCAAAGGCCAAGGCTGCAGTGGCGGGAGCCCAAGGTAGCATGACCCCAAACATGGTAGCAACACCTTTACCGCCTTTAAACTTCAAATATACAGGGAAGATATGCCCAAAAAATGCAGCAAGGGCGACAATGAGTACTTGTGATTGATTCAATTCGAGTTGTAAAGCGAGAGAAACGGGAATTACGCCTTTTAGAACATCGGCGATTAAGGTTAAAATACCAACTTTTTTGCCACCTGTTCTTAGCGCATTGGTTGCACCTGTGTTGCCACTACCATGTTCTCGTGGGTCTTTACCTGTAAGCCAACGGGCAAATAAAATCCCAAAAGGAATAGCACCAACAAAATAGCTGGCAAGGCTAAGTAGAAGAAAACTTTGTTGTATATCCATTATGATTTACGGTAGTGCGTGCGGGCTTCATCAAGCATGTGTTGAATGTGCGTTGCTTGTCCACCACTGGCAATGATAGGCAGTAAACTTTCAAATGATGAAGGTGAACCAAAAATGTTTGGGAATGCTTCGCCTTGGGCAATATTGTCATACTGTAATAATTTAAGCTGATCATTGGTGATGACGGGCACGGGAAGAAGTTTGGATATAGAAGCCAAAATTTTTGCAGCTATATTGGGCATGGAAATCAAGGTGCGCTCGCGCCCCAATGCTTTCATCCACATGTTAAGCATCGTTTTAAGCGTGTACACATCATTGCCTGCAAGGGTATACACATGTTTCGTAACCTTGGGGTTAGCAATGCTACTGACAAAAGCACGGGCTACATCTTCAACCCACACGGGCTGGAATTTTGTGTCAGCTGCGATAACAGGCAATACAGATCCCGTAGCAGACAAGCTTTTAAAACGCATTAAAAAAGAGTCATGCTCACCATAAATAATGGAAGGGCGGAATATGGTCCAGTTTAAATCCGACTGGCGTACCAATTCTTCAGCTTGGTGTTTACTTTTACCATATTCTGTATGCGATATTGCATCTTCGCTTAATAAGGCGCTCATGTGTAGCAATTGTGAAACACCTGCATTTTCGCAGACCTCAATTATTCGTTTGGCACCCTTTGTATGTGCCTCTTCAAAAGTATTTTTCCTTGTAGGAAACAATAAACCGACAAGGTTAATGACGGTGTCACAATCTTGTACAGCTTGGGCAATGCCTTTGCCTGTTGTAATATCAGATTTAAGCACTTGTATGCCTTTCACTAACATATCACGGGCGCGCTCTGGATGACGTGATGTGACGATGACTTGATGCCCAGCGTCGACAGCTTGCCGTGCAATCACACGCCCAACAAATCCTGTGCCGCCAATAATACAAATGCGTTTTCCCATCATTTCCTCCAATAGAAAATTTAAAGTCATCCAATCAGGTGGCGAAATATACACTGAACAGCTTGCTATTGCGATACAAACGAAATAAAGGCAAGTGCCCCAAACAGGTTTATGTTTTATCTTGCGCCAGTTCGCCCTTTGTTTGGTGGCTGATATGGTTGTTTACATCTAAATAAACAAGTTTAGGTGAAAAGCTTTTTGCTTTTTTTGCTTTGAGTACGGTGTAGGTACAGATAATAAGGGTATCTCCTACTTTGGCTTTATGTGCCGCAGCCCCATTGATGCCAATGGTGTAGCTGTTTTCGGGTGCAACGATGGCGTATGTACTAAAGCGTTCACCATTGCTGACATTATAAATATGCAGTTGCTCAAAAGGTAAAATATTGGCTGCTTTCATTAAGTTGGCATCAATAGCACATGAGCCTTCATAATCTAACTCTGCATGGGTCACAGTGGCACGGTGTAGTTTTGATTTAAGCATGGTAACTTTCATGGTTGGGTATCCTTAGCGGGTGGGGTGATGAGTGGCATATTATCAATCAGTCGTGTTGAACCAATGGTGGCGGCTATAAATACACGGGCAGGTATGGGGTCATGCGTGGTTAAGCTGTTTACAGCCTGCAGGTGTTGTTCGTCATAAACACCAAAATAGTCAGGTTTAATCCCGTGAGCATCAAGTATATTTTGCCCTGCAGCTAGGCAGGATGGAATAGCTTTGTTGGTTTGATACGTTTGTATGACGGCTTGTAAAGCTTGCGGAATTGCAGCGGCTTGGCGGCGTTGTTCAGCGGTTAAGTGCCGATTGCGGCTGCTTAAGGCAAGACCATCCTGCTCGCGTACTGTTTCACCCGCAATAATATCGATAGGCATATGTAAGTCAGCAACCATGTGCCGAATAATACTTAATTGTTGAAAATCTTTTTCACCAAAAATAGCCAAGTCTGGGCGTATGATGTTGAACAGAATGTTCACAACGGTAATCATACCATCAAAATGCCCTGGTCGATGTAAGCCACATAAACTTTGGCTTAAATTGTTTACATGTAGGGCGACTTGCATGGGTGTGTTTGCATAAAGGTTTTCAGGATGAAAAACAAAGTCTACACCTTCTTCTTGGCAGAGCTGTATGTCGGTTTCAAAAGGTTTGGGATAATTCTTCAAGTCGTTCTTGTCGTTGAATTGTAAAGGGTTTACATAAATGCTAACCACCACAATATCAGCCAATCGTTTGGCTTTGCGTATCAGTGAAAGGTGACCTTGGTGTAGGCAGCCCATTGTGGGTACAAAGGCGACCTGCTCTTGGTGATAATTGGCCAAGATATGTTGTAGTTCGCTAATGGATGTGATGACTTTCATGCTTGCTTACGCACATCGGCAACCCAGTTTTGAATGGCAGTTACAGCATCTTGTCTTAAATGGGCATAGGGTTTAACAAAAGGGGGTGTGTGTTCGGATAAACCCAGTACATCATGCCATACCAAGACTTGTGCATCACATGCAGAGCCTGCACCAATACCTACAGTGGGAATATTGATGTTGTTTGTAATTTTTGCAGCAAGCTGCTCAGGGATACATTCGAGTACCACGGCAACTGCACCAGCATCGGCTAAGGCTAAGGCATCATCATAAATGTTTTGGGATTCTTCTTGGTTTTTCCCGCGTTGTTTGTAGTTGCCAAATTGTTTAACAGACTGCGGTGTTAAACCAACATGACCAACAACAGCAATGCCGCGCTCGCTTAAAAAACGAACCGTATCTGCCATGGGTTTTCCGCCCTCAAGTTTGACGGCATCACAGCCAGTTAGCTGCAAGATATGTGCGCTGGTTTTTAAAGCCTGCGCAGGAGACTGTTGGTAAGAGCCAAAAGGTAAGTCGCAGACGACCCATGCTTTTGTTCTACCACGTACAACGGCAGCAGTGTGTAGTATCATATCATCAACAGTAACAGGGATGGTGCTATCATAACCAAGGTTGACCATGCCAACAGAGTCACCCACAAGAATGACATCTACGCCAGCTTCTTCAGCCATGCGGGCTGCGCCAGCATCATAGGCAGTCAACCAGACTTGTGGTTGTTGCGCATTTTTTGCCGCCAATAAAGTGGCAGCAGTTGTTTTCTTTTTCATATTGCCCCGTTCCGCTTCAGTCTCGTGTTTGCTTGCAAACATGGGAGTACCGTCTTCTGGAGAGTTATCTTGCGCCCAAGCATAACATGTAGCGGGCATTTCACAAAAGCAGGCTGTTTTGTTCAATCGGGTGATAATTATCGCATGCTAAATGAAGGGGGCTCGTTACTATGCGCCGCGATTTAAAAGGAGAAAGGTATGCGTAACATATTCATGTTGATAACGTTGTTGGGGTTTGCGGGACCGGCTGCTGCACAGGACTGGGCAGGTAATGCTGAATTGGGCTTTGTGCAAACGGGTGGTAATACGGATACAAGTTCACTAAATGTGAAAGGTAAAGCCATTAATGATGGTGATGATTGGCGCAGCACAGCTGAGGCAGGAGCATTACAATCCAAAGATGCTGGTGCTGTAACATCTGAGAAGTATAACTTTTCTATTCAGGAAGATTGGAAAGGATTGAGTCCAAGTTATTTGTTTGTTCGTTTTGCTTATGAGCAAGATAAGTTTGGTGGTTACAACAGTCGTATCAGTGAAACAGTGGGTTATGGTTTTGATATTCTTAAATCAGATGACAAACAGTGGAATGCAGAAGTTGGTGCAGGTGCCAGGCAAACTGAAGCTGTGGCAGGCGCAAAAATATCCGATACTGTAGTGCGCGCATCAACTGTGTTTAATTGGAAAATTAGTGAAACGGCAATCTTCTCGCAAGAGTTGAAAACGGAAGGTGGTAAAGAAGGTTATATCACCAACTCCGTCACAGCGCTTACCAACCAAGTGGCAGGAAACTTATCAAGCAAAGTTTCTTATGCAGTACAAAACAACTCAAAAGCACCAGTGGGAACCAAAGCATCGGATACAATTTTATCTGCTTCTTTGGTGTTTTCTTACTAAACGTCTAAATATAAAGGTAAAATAAAGGGAAAAAGGAGAGGGTGGCTTTGCCGCCCTTTTTTGTGCCGTAAAAACCCTATATTGTGTGTATCGACAATAGCCTGACTGTTGCATAAGCTTTCACAAGATTAAGGGAGGTCAGGTGACAGAACAACCGTTGTTATCATTGTTGGCAAAGCTTTTGCCAGCATCATCCTTACTGACCTCTGAAGAAGAGTTGAAACCCTATGAATGTGATGGTTTGTCGGTGTACCGTGGGCTGCCACTTGCTGTTGCCTTGCCTGAAACCATAACGCAAGCACAAGCTATTATTCAACTGTGCCAACAGCATCATACGCCGATTATTGCGCGAGGCGCAGGTACAGGTTTGGCTGGGGGTGCGATGCCAACCCAAGGTGCTGTGGTCTTATCATTAGCCAAGTTTAATAAGATATTGGATGTTGATTTGGCTAATCGTACAGCGACTGTACAGCCTGGCGTGCGAAACCTTGCAATTTCCGAAGCTGTGGCAACGCATGGTTTGTATTATGCCCCAGACCCGTCATCACAAATTGCGTGCACGATTGGTGGCAACGTGGCGGAAAATTCAGGCGGTGTACATTGTCTAAAGTACGGTTTGACCGTGCATAATGTTTTGGGTTTAAAATTTCTTACGATTGATGGTGAGTTGATTGAACTGGGTGGAAAGAACTTGGATGATGCAGGTTATGATTTACTGGCATTAATGCATGGTTCGGAAGGTTTGTTGGGGGTCATGGTGGAGGTGACAGTGAAACTTTTGCCTAAACCTGAAGTCGCCAAGGTTTGTATGGCTGTGTTTGATGATATTGAAAAAGCAGGTCAGGCTGTATGTAATATTATTTCTGAAGGTATTGTGCCTGCGGGTTTAGAGATGATGGATCATTTGGCTATTCAAGCTGCTGAAGCCTATGCCAAGGTGGGTTACCCTACGGATGCGCAGGCCATTGTATTGTGTGAAATTGATGGCACAGAACATGGTGTTATGGATTTTATCGAAAAGGTTGAAATTGTTTTAAGAAAAGCAGGTGCGGTAGATACCCAAGTGTCTAAAGATGAAAAGCAACGTTTGCAATTTTGGGCAGGGCGAAAAGCAGCGTTTCCTGCGGTAGGGCGTTTGGCTCCTGATTATTATTGTATGGATGGCACTATTCCCAAAGCAAGACTGGCAGAAGTTTTAAAGCAAATATCAGCGTGGTCTGATGAATTTGGTTTGCCTGTTGCCAATGTATTTCATGCAGGTGATGGCAATATGCATCCCTTAATTTTATATGATGCCAATAAATCAGGTGAACTAGAGAAAACAGAGGCCTTTGGTCAAAAGATTTTACAATTATGTGTGCAGGTGGGTGGTACGATTACAGGTGAGCATGGTGTTGGCGTAGAAAAACTGGATTCGATGTGTGTGCAATTTGGAGTACTGGAATTAAGTCAGTTTCATGCGGTGAAAGATGCATTTGATGCCGAGGGTTTGTTGAACCCTGGTAAAGCAGTGCCAACCTTGCATCGCTGCGCAGAGCTTGGGCGAATGCATGTGCATAATGGACAATTGCCACACCCTGAACTGGAGCGGTTTTAATGATATTGAACCGCAGAGAACGCAAAGTTTCGCCGAGTATTGATGATGAGTGATAAGACGCTGGAATTACAGAGGCAAGTGCAAGAAGCTT
This sequence comes from Ghiorsea bivora, assembly GCF_000744415.1. NCBI lineage: Bacteria > Pseudomonadati > Pseudomonadota > Candidatius Mariprofundia > Mariprofundales > Ghiorsea > Ghiorsea bivora. The sequence continues at coordinate 19,832 of NZ_JQLW01000005.1, read as the reverse complement.
ATGCCTCAGATACTGCATTAAACATTATCGGTGGTGATAGTAAATCGTGGTATGGGCGAGAGCCTGTGGGTGAACTTTTACATGTTCGTGAACACCAAGGTGTGGTGAATTATATGCCTAGCGAATTGGTGATTACGGTACGTGCTGGAACAAGGTTAGCGGATATTGCCGTAGCCTTGGATGAACATGGTCAGCGTTTACCCTTTGATCCACCATATTTTGGAGAAAAGGCGACCATTGGTGGTACGGTTGCATGTAACTTTTCAGGGCCAAGAAGACCTTATGCAGGCTCATGTCGTGATTATGTATTGGGTTGCACCATGCTGAATGGTAAAGGTGAGAAGCTAAGGTTTGGTGGCGAAGTGATGAAAAATGTGGCGGGTTTTGATGTGTCCCGCTTGATGGCAGGAAGCCTTGGTACATTGGGTGTTTTGCTTGATATATCGCTCAAAATTTTACCCCATCGTTTGGCAGAGCAGACTGTAGTGATTGATGCAGGTTTTGCGCAAGCCATAAAACTGATGAACCATTGGGCTGGTACACCGTTGCCCGTGACGGCAATGTGCGCAGATGGTAATATGGGTTACTTTAGGATTTGTGGTACACCATCGGCTGTGGCGCGAAGCATGCAAGAGATTGGTGGTAGTTTATTTGATGATGGTAAAAACTTCTGGAAAGATTTGAGGGAACATCAACTGGATTTCTTTGAAACGGATAAGGTGTTGTATCGATTGTCTGTGCCGCCTGCTGCTTCATTTGAACTGCTTGATGACACGCAAACCAGTGATTGGTTTGTCGGCTGGGGTGGTGCGCAGCGTTGGTTGAAATCGAACTTGCCTTTTGAACGCGTGCAAACGTATGCCAAAGCTTTGGGTGGGCATGCCAGAATCATGCGTGGTGGTGATAGAACAGAAGAAGTGTTTGCTCCATTGCAACCTGCACTGATGAAGTTGCATCAAAAGCTCAAACATAGCTTTGACCCCAAAGGTATTTTAAATGCTGGGCGCATGTATAAGGATTTATAATGCAAACCAATATTCCACAATCCATTTTAGATACACCACAAGGCAAAGAAGCCAATGATATTTTACGCTCTTGTGTGCATTGCGGTTTTTGTACTGCAACCTGCCCAACCTATCAAGCGTTGGGTGACGAGTTGGATGGTCCGCGCGGTCGTATTTATTTGATTAAAGAAATGTTGGAAGGCGGTGAGGTTACCGAAAGAACACAGCAACATTTGGATAGATGTCTCACATGTAGGGCTTGTGAAACCACTTGCCCATCGGGCGTGGAATTCGCACATCTTGCAGAGATTGGTAAAGCCATGGTGGAAGAAAAAGTGCAACGTCCATTCAAGCAAAGGTTGTTGCGTAGTGCATTGGTTAAAGTGTTGCCCAGCAGAACCTTGTTTTCCACGCTTTTGGGTTTAGGGCGACTGTTTCGACCTGTTTTGCCATTAGAACTTAAGCAAAAGATACCAAAATCGAAAAAAACCGTAGGTTTCCCTAAAAAAGAGCATTTAAGAAAAGTTTTATTGATTGAAGGTTGCGTGCAACCCGCCATGTCGCCTGAAATTGATGTGGCAGCAGCGCATGTTTTGGATAAATTGGGTATTCAAACATTGCGACTTCTGCAAGCGCAATGTTGCGGTGCAGTAGAAAATCATTTGAATGCAAAAGATGCAGCGCTCAAACGCGTACGCTTAAATATTGATTTATGGATGCCGTTTGTTGAATTGGGTGTGGAAGCTATTTTATCCACGGCAAGTGCATGTGCTTTAGAAATTAAAGAATACGGTCACCTGCTTAAAGATGATCCTGAATATGCAGAAAATGCCAAGATTATCTCCGATAAAGCCAAAGATATTGTGCAAGTTTTGAGCGAAGAAGATTTGAGTCAGTTCAAATTGACTCAAACCAAGCGTATTGCCTTTCATGCACCATGCACTTTGCAACATGGGCAACAATTAAATGGCAGTGTGGAAAGCATATTAACAGGTTTGGGTTACGAGCTGATGCCTGTTGCCGATGCGCATTTGTGCTGTGGTTCATCAGGAACCTATTCAATACTGCAGCCTAAACTTTCACAAACTTTACGCGATAATAAGTTGATGAACCTTATGCAACATAAGCCGCAAATCATAGCCACAGCCAATATAGGGTGTTTGCATCATTTGGCCGCAGGTGCTAACGTAGAAATAGTACATTGGGTTACGCTGCTTAATACCGAGGGTTAAATATGAAACATGCACTCCTACTGTTGGCTTTTTGTGTGCTATCAAGCGCAGTTCAAGCTAAGGAGTGTGTATATATCAATTCTTACCATGCGGGTTACGCTTGGAGTGATGCGATTGAACAAGAGGTGCGCCAAGGTTTGCAAGGCCAGTGTCATTTAACGGTATTTTATATGGATACCAAACGGCATACTTCAGAAGTTTATGGCAAGCAAAAGGCGCTGGAAGCAAGACAGCTTATTACCCGCATTAACCCAGATGTTGTTTTGGTCTCCGATGACAATGCATCCAAATATTTGGTGAAACCCTACTACCAAGGTAACGCTATCCCTTTTGTGTTTTGCGGTATCAACTGGACCGCTGAGGCTTATGGTTATCCTTATTCTAATGCAACGGGTATGATTGAAGTCTCGCCTATTCAAGCCATTTTGCGCGCAGCACGTGAAAGTTTGGATGATGTAAATGATGTGTTTTTTATTGGTGTTAAAGGTGTGGCGACGGATAGCAAAGAATTTCATTGGTTGAAAAAGATATATGCCCAAGAAGGTGTGCAAGTACGAGCGATGTTTGTTGATAATGTGCAGGCTTGGAAACAAGCGTATTTGGCTGGACAATCGGCAGACATGATTGTGCTCAATAATGTTGCTGGCATTGCAGATTGGGATAAGCAACTGGTGCAACAGTTTGTGCAACAACATGCACAGACATTCACTGTAACCACCTATGACTTTATGACACCATACACCATGTTTGCGATGACCAAAATTGCGCAAGAGCAAGGGGACTGGATGGTGCAGCTGGCAATACATGTGTTGCAAGGTAAACCATTGCGTCGCATTCCTGTGGTTGCCAATCGACGTTGGGAAACGTTTGTAAATCTTAAGTTATTAAACAAAGCAAATATACATCTTCCTGCGGAGATATTATTTAAAGCAGTGAAAGTTTCACCATGAAAACAGAATCCCACCCAGTGTTGCTGATTAGCCTGATACTGGGTGCAGTGTTAACACTGGGTATGATGTTTTTTGCTTTTATGTATCTATTGGGTTTAGAAAAAAATAAGTTTGAACAATACCATAATCATGTGGTTGAACATATTGAAATGCGTATGGCACAAATACGCAATGAGTTGAGTGGATTGACGGCTTCCTTGTATGCGGCAAATGGTATTGAAAGTGATACTTTACGTTTGAATGCTGAACACTTGTTTGCCAAGTACAATTTCGTTTCAACAGTGGTGTTTGCTCCCAAAATTTCACAACAGCAGCGTGATTCATTTGAGAATGAGATGCATGATGCAGGTTTTATTGATTACCAAATCGGTAATGATGATGGTAAGACATGGCAACCTTCACCAGCACGTGCGTATTATTTTCCGATTCGTTTTGTAGAGCCTTATGATGTATCTCATGTGCCACTGTTGGGTTTAGATTTGTTAGGACAACCTTTATTGGCGGAAACCTTACATGATGTGATTACAGGTGATGAGGTGATATCGCTGGTGATGCGCTTGGATGAACAAATACCGCGTTTATGGATGTTTGAGGCATTGTATGCAGGTTATGTTGGTGTATCAGACCCCTATTTTCAGCAAAATCGAACAGACTTGGTGAATGCCGTGCTTGGAATGGGTTTGGATATAGAGACGTTGTTGGCGCCTGCGTCAGTACCGAATGATACCAGTGTCTCTGTTGTCGTCTATCAGCCTGCAGAAGGTCGCCCGTTTACTTTTAATTTTGCTTCTGTGACAGAACCTGCATGGTGGTCGGGTTTTATGCTTGAGCAAACAACACCGCATATTTTAGGGCAGGATATTGCGGTAAACACGACGCATGTTGTGTATTGGTTTGATCGTAATTTTTTGTTTTTTTACTTAAGTGGTGCTTTGGGTATTGGTTTAACTATTTTATTGGTGTTCACTTTGCGCCAATTGGTAGGTAGCGAGGAAAGAAAACACGCGATTTTGGAGATGGCCTCGGATGCTGTAATTAATATTGACCATCAAGGCAAGGTGTTGGATGTAAATCCTGCTGCGGAGAAACTGTTTACATGCCGCGGTTATAAGCTACAAGGTAAATATGTGTATGACTTGTTTGCTTTTCCTCAATGGGCGCATGAAGAGCCGAGTTTTGCCGCTTTTGTGCATAAACATCCCATGTTGTTGCAGGGGGTGCAAGAGGTGAAGGCTGGTTTACTGGCAGAAAAGGATAAATGCACAGAGGTTAGTATATCCGAAGTGTATGGGGTGGGGAAACAGACCTTATTCACGTTGTTTGCGAGAGATGTAACTGAGCGAAAACGTTTACAGAAACAATCTGAGCATACGCAACGCTTGGAAAGTTTGGGTGTATTGGCAGGAGGCATTGCGCATGACTTTAATAATTTATTGACTGTGATTATGGGGCATGCGGGTATGGCCATGCAAAAGTTGAAACATGAGCCGAAGTTACAGCAACATTTGCAACAGGTTGTCAAAGCCAGTGAAAATGCTGCGGCACTTTGTGAGCAAATGCTTGCTTATTCTGGCAAGGGTGCATTTTTTGTGAAACGATTGGATATTTCACAAACAGTGAAGGGTATATCGCAGCTGTTATCGGCGACAGTGAATAAATCGGTTAAAGTTGAGATGCGTTTGATGACTGATTTACCTAAAGTTGAGGGTGATGTAGGGCAAATTCAACAGGTGATTATGAACTTGATTATCAATGCATCTGAAGCCATTTCGGAACATAAAGGTGTGGTGCGGGTACAAACAAGTAAGGTTGATTTGAATCAAATGATGATTGAAGCATTGGTTGAAGGTGAAGCGATGCAAGCTGGGGTGTTTGTGAAGTTAACGGTTGAGGATACGGGTTGCGGCATGGATGCAGTTACGTTACAAAAAATATTTGACCCTTTTTTTACAACCAAGTTTACGGGTAGAGGTTTAGGCATGAGTGCTGTTTTGGGTATTATGCGGGGGCATCATGGTGGGTTACATGTGGTATCAAAGGTCGGCAAAGGTACTACTTTTGAGGTGTTCTTTCCTGTAGCTAAGGAGCATTAACCACATGTTCAAATGGATTTCCAATCATATGGCAGCCTTAACCTTGGCTTGTGCTGTTGTGGCATATTTTTATCCACCTGTGTTTTTGTTGGTTAAAGATTATTTCTTGTGGTTATTTGCGATTACCATGTTTGCTGTGGGGTTGGTATTGCCCTTAGACGAAGCCAAACAAGCGCTGCGTAGGCCACAATATATTACCATTGGTGTTATAAGTCAGTTTACAATCATGCCGCTCTTGGGTTTTGCTGCGGCATCCGTGTTGGTGGCTTTGGATTATCCAGCGGCATTAGCTTTGGGCTTTATTATTGTAGGTTGTGCGCCAGGTGCGATGGCAAGCAATGTGATGACATACCTTGCAGGCGGTGCTGTTGCTTTTTCTATTGGTATGACATTGATTGCAACCATGCTTTCACCACTGTTAACACCAGCCTTAATGCAGTGGTTAGGGGGCGTGTGGTTGCCGATTCCGTTTTGGCCTATGATGCAAACGATTTTTTTGATTGTTGTTTTACCCTTGTTTGTGGCGATGTTGCTTAAACCCAAGCTTGAAACTTGGCATCATCAGATTGAAGATGTTGCGCCTGCATTGGCATCTATCGCCATTATTATCATTTGTAGTTATGCTGTGGCAGCCAATCAGGAGCGAATTTCGCAGCTGACGGCTTGGGTGGCTGCGTTGGTTATCATGGTGAATGCTTTGGGTTATGTATTTGGTTATGTGGTGGCGACACTGTTTCATTTTAAAACCAGCTATAAAATCACCTTGGTCATTGAGATTGGTATGCAAAATGCGGGGTTGGGTGTGGCTTTGGCACTGGCTCATTTTGAGCCACAGACGGCATTGCCCGCAGCTCTGTTTGCAGTGTGGTGCATTGTAACCACAGCGGCTTTGACGGCCGTGTTAAGGCGGCAAAAAACGGGTGTGGTTTTGCCTGTATGAGGAAGAGAACATGAAAAAGATTTACTTTCCATATATCGCAGTGGTTTTAAGTTTAACATTTATGCCCATTATTGTTTTAGGCAATATGGTTGACAATAATGGTGCAAGGGCAGTGCCGCTTTTGAGTTTGTTGGTGATGAATGAATTTGCATTTTTCGTATCTATTGCAGGGCTTTATATTGGTATTCAGCAGATTCGAGCCGTAGGTTTCACATTGCTTTATGGCTTGGCAACCATGCTTTGTTTAGCATTCACTGTGCAGTTCACGGTATTAGGTATGCAACTTTGGCCGACGTGATTTTGGAGTATCCCTAAACAGCTTGAGGGTGCATCACGTACATTTATCTATAATGTATCGAATTAAATCTTTTATGAGAGGTAAGACATGACATCATCATTTCACCCACCACAACGTACACTGATGGGACCAGGTCCTTCAGATGTGAACCCACGTATTTTAGAAGCCATGAGTCGTCCAACGATTGGTCATTTGGATCCTTTGTTTGTGCAAATGATGGATGAAATGAAAGGGCTTTTGCAATATGCCTTTCAAACCAAAAATGAACTAACCATTCCCGTGTCAGCACCAGGATCTGCTGGTATGGAAACATGTTTTGTGAACCTTGTTGAAGCAGGAGATACAGTGATTGTATGCCAAAATGGTGTATTTGGCGGACGCATGAAAGAAAACGTGGAACGTTGTGGTGCTACTGCAGTCATGGTTGAAGATGAATGGGGGCAAGCTTGTGACCCTGCGAAACTGGAGGCTGCACTTAAAGCGCATCCTGAAGCAACAACGGTTGCTTTTGTGCATGCTGAAACTTCAACGGGTGCAACGACAGATGTGAAAGCGATGTGCGATTTGGCTCATGCCCATGATTGTTTGACTATTGTGGATGCAGTGACTTCATTGGGTGGTACAGAACTTCGTGTGGATGATTGGGGCATTGATGCGATTTATTCGGGCACACAAAAATGTTTGTCTTGTACGCCAGGTTTATCACCTGTGTCATTTAGCCAAGCATCGGTTGAACGTATTCAAAATCGTAAAACCAAAGTACAAAGCTGGTTTTTGGACTTGAATCTTGTCATGGGTTATTGGGGTAAAGGTGCCAAACGTGCCTACCATCATACTGCACCAATTAATGCATTGTATGCATTGCATGAATCCTTGGTTTTATTGCAAGATGAAGGGTTAGAAAATGCATGGGCGCGTCATGCCAAACATCACAATGCACTCAAAGCAGGATTGGAAGCTTTGGGTTTAACCTTTGTTGTTCCTGAAGCAGACCGTTTGCCGCAATTAAATGCAGTGACTATTCCTGATGGTGTGGATGATGCACAAGTGCGTGGTATGTTGCTTAATGATTATAACCTTGAAATTGGTGCGGGTCTTGGTGTAATGGCTGGTAAAGTATGGCGTATTGGTTTAATGGGTTATGCTTGCCGTAAAGATAATGTACTTAAATGTGTGTCTGCATTGGGTGAAGTATTGGGTCGTGTTGGCGCGAATGTGGATGCTCAAAAAGCTATGGCAGCAACTTTAGCATCATACGGCGAATAAGAAGCATGTGGGGCTAACACCCTAGGGTGCTCTCTCTGGCTTTGCCATTCACCTTGAGCCCCCTTCCATGGACTTGTAAATAGGAAGTGCGACTTTAGTCGCGCCATTGATTGGAGAATAAATGACAGATTTACTAAAAACACCACTCTTTGATGAGCATGTGAAGCTGGGTGGTAAAATCGTACCATTTGCGGGTTATGAATTGCCTGTGCAATACAAAAACGGTGCCCTTAAAGAATATACTGCGGTTCGTGATGGCGAAGCGGGTATTTTTGATATCACACATATGGGGCAAGTTCGTATTCAGGGCAAAGGTGCTTTGAATTTCTTGCAATATGTGACCACCAATGATGTGTCCAAACTTGTGGATGGGCAGGTGCAATATTCTGCATTGCTCAACGAACAGGGTACATTTATTGATGATATCACCACCTATAAAATCGATGATGAGAACTACTATTTGTGCATCAATGCGGCGAATCGCTATAAAGATGTGGTGCATTTGCAGACTGAGGCAGCGAATTTTGATGTGACCGTCACTGATGAATCTGACGACACCACATTGCTGGCATTGCAGGGTGCAAAAGCACAAGCTGCATTGCAAACCATTGTTGGTTTTGATTTGGAAGCCATTGGTTATTATAAGTTTGCTAGAGGTCAGATTTCCAGTTCGGGTGGCATTGTGTCGCGCACGGGTTATACGGGTGAAGATGGTTTTGAAATTTATATCCCAAACAGTATTGCCGTGGATGTTTGGAATGCTTTGCTTGAACAAGGTGCGGTGCCGATTGGTCTAGCTGCGCGTGATATGTTGCGTACAGAAATGGGTTATGCCCTTTATGGTCATGAAATTTCGGATGTAGTGACCCCTGTTGAAGCCAAATTAATGTGGATTACCAAATTGGATAAGGGCGACTTTATTGGGAAAGTAGCTGTTGAAAAACGCAAAGCAGAAGGCGCACAGAAAAAGTTGATTGCCTTGAAATTGGTAGGTCGCGGAATTCCACGCGAACATTATAAAGTGTTTGTGGATGGTGAAGAAAGCGGTGAAATCACATCGGGCATGTTTTCACCATTGGCAGGTGGCGGCGTGGCTTTGGCATATGTGAAACCTGAGCACATGACAGAAGGACAATTAGCTGTTGAAATACGCGGCAAACAAATTGAGGCTGAACGTACAAAAACACCATTTGTGCGTTCCAATGTGAGGAAATAATATGTCAATACCAACGGACTTGAAATATACCAAAGACCATGAATGGGTGCGCATCGAAGGTGATACGGCAACATTTGGTGTGTCTGACCATGCCCAAGAAGCACTTGGCGACATAGTGTTTGTTGAGCTACCTGATGTGGGGCGCAGTGTAGATGCTGGAGAAGCTTATGGTGTTGTTGAATCCGTAAAAGCTGTGTCGGATGTGTATGCACCAGTGGCAGGTGAAGTGATTGAAGTAAATGAAGCGCTAGAAGGTGAGCCTGACTTGGTAAACTCTGACCCTTATGGGGCAGGTTGGATTGTTAAGGTGAAGGTTAGCGATAATAATGCTTCTGCTGAGTTAATGAACCCTGAAGAATATACTGAATTTTTAGACGACTAATTCACCACGAAAAACGGGAAGAACACGAAGGTTTTTGCTTTTGTGTTCTTTTGTTTTGGTGGTTTGAGAGATAAATCATGCGATATTTACCCCATACCGATAGTGATAGACAAGCCATGCTGGAAAGCATGGGACACAGCCATATTATGGAGCTGTTTGCTGATATCCCTAGTGAATTTCATACCAAACTAGGCAGTCTTAATCTGCCTGATGCTTTGTCTGAAGCGGGCATTGTAAAAAAGTTTACCAAAGCGGCGGAAAAGAATAGGCATGCAGGCAATACCCGCTGTTTCTTAGGCGGCGGTACGTATCATCATTTTGTGCCTGCGGTGGTGGATTATGTGATTTCGCGTGGTGAGTTTTTAACTGCTTACACACCTTATCAACCAGAAATTGCCCAAGGCACATTGCAAGCTTTGTTTGAATACCAAACCATGATTGCACGACTTACAGGTATGGATGTATCCAACGCATCCATGTATGAAGCAGCAACGGCAACGGCTGAAGCAGCACTGATGGCGCGCCGTGTTACGCGTAAAACGCGTACTGTGATTGCAGGTTCAGTGAATCCGCGCTACCGCAGAGTTACTGAGAACTATTTATCCCGTCTTGAAGGTGACTATGTTGAAGTGGGCATGGGTAAGTTTGGCACGGATTTAAGCAAAGTGATTGCTGAGATTGATGAGAAAACAGCATGTGTAATTGTGCAATACCCTGATTTCTATGGCTCTGTTTATGATTTGGCACCATTGCGTGAAGCATGTGATGCCAATAAATGTTTGATGGTGGTCGCATTTTCTGATGTGAGTGCATTTGGTTTGATTGAATCACCGGGTGCATATGGCGCTGATATTGTGGTGGGTTCAGGGCAGGCGTTGGGTATTCCTATGGCGTTTGGTGGCCCACATTTGGGTGTGTTTGCTTGTAAACAGAAGTATCTGCGTCAAATGCCAGGGCGTGTTTGTGGTTTGACCACCGATGCTGACGGTAAACGTGGTTTTGTGCTTACATTATCCACCCGCGAACAACATATTCGCCGCGAAAAAGCGACATCGAATATTTGTACCAACCAAGGTTTGATGTGTACTGCAGCTGCAACGTATATGACGCTGATGGGTGATGCAGGTTTAGCAACAGTAGCCAATCATTCGGCTGCTGCTTTGGACTTATTGGTATCGAAGTTACCAAGTTCTGTGAGCGCAGCCGATGGTGCACACTACAATGAAACCGTATTAAGTTTTGAAAGCAAAGAAAAACGTGATGCATTTATCGCAGAAGCTCGCAAACAAGACATTTTTGCAGGTATTCCACTGGAAACCATTGAGAAAGATTCCGATGGTAAACATTTGTTGGTGGCAACCACAGAAATGATTGAGGGTGCCGACATCAACGACTATATCTCTGCAATGGAGGTGGCATCATGAGTGATAACATGCATAAATATTCAGCCACATCAGGTATCCAGCAAGAAGAACCTTTATTGTTTGAACATGCCCATGAAGCACCTGAATCCATCAGTCTACCTGGTGTGCAAGGCAACGCACCAAGTAGTTTGGATGCATTTAAACGTAAAAAGGCTGCCAATATTCCAGGATTATCCGAGCCTGAAACAGTTCGCCATTTTGTGCGCTTAAGCCAATGGAATCACGGCATTGAAACAGGTTTTTATCCACTGGGTTCTTGCACCATGAAATACAATCCGCGTGTGAATGAACAAATTGCCCGTTTGCCAGGTTTGGCGCATGTACACCCCGACCAACCTGAAGATTCAGTGCAGGGTATTTTGGGTTTATTGCATGAGTTGCAAGGTTGGTTGGCTGAAATTTCAGGCTTTACGGATGTGACTTTGCAACCTGCAGCAGGTGCGCACGGCGAACTTGTGGGTTTGATGATGATTCGCAAATGTTTGGATGCGCGTGGTGAGCAAAAGCGTAAAAAAGTGCTTGTGCCTGATTCAGCACACGGCACCAACCCTGCATCAGCAGCATTATGTGGTATGTACACGGTTGAAATCAAATCTGGTGCAGATGGACGCATCGACCTTGATGAATTGAAGAAACATTTGGATGATGATGTTGCTGCCCTCATGATGACCAACCCGAACACGGCGGGCACATTTGAATCTGACATCAAAGAAATTTGCCAGCTTGTGCATGATGCAGGTGGGCTTGTGTATGGTGATGGTGCAAATTTGAATGCACTTGTTGGCGTAGCGCGACCTGGTGATATGGGTTTGGATTGTTTGCATATCAATGTGCACAAAACATTTTCAACACCGCATGGTGGCGGTGGACCAGGTGCAGGGCCAGTGGCTGTGAACGACACACTTAAACCATTCTTACCCGTGCCGCGCATTGAAAAACATGGTGATGTGTACACTGTGTTGACTGAAGATGAGCAATCCATTGGCACAGTATTGAGCACCTTGGGGCAATCGGGCGTGTATATGCGCGCCAATGCTTATATTTCCGCATTTGGACATAATCATATCCACAAAATTGCCCAAGATGCAGTGCTTAATGCCAACTATGTGTTGAGTCGTCTTAAAGATGTGTATCACGTACCGTTTGAAGGTTTGTGTAAACATGAGTGTTTGCTCACCGATGAATGGCAAAATAAACATGGCGTAAAAACCTTGGATATTGCCAAACGATTGATTGATTTGGGCTTCCATCCGATGACGGTTTATTTTCCACTCATTGTGCATGGTGCGATGCTGATTGAACCAACGGAAACGGAGTCCAAAGAAACATTGGATTCATTTTGTGATGCTATGCTTGAGATTGCAGCGCAATGCGAAGCAGGAGATACCCAAGCCTTGCATGATGCACCTATGCGACCCATCCGCCGCCGCTTGGATGAAACCCAAGCAGCACGGAAACCTGTGCTTGTTTGGCAAGATTAATAAGAGATAAAGGTGAGAGAGTATGATTAAAGTTCTAATGTTTTTATGCACGATTTTTTTTGCTTCAAGGCTGCTTTGAAGACTCCACCTATGAGCTAAAGAAGTATTATAAAGACCCCAACTCTCCAGCAGCAATTATGATGGGCGGGACTTATGCAGGTGTCGTTGATGAATTTGATTCACTGGACGAATGTAATGAGATGAAACTTCGAGTTGAGAAAGATGATAGGGATATAGGTTATTCGAACTCCCTGTTTGAATGCGAAGAGAAGTAATCATATTGCTGGCACTAAGTGTTCATTTCTTTGGCAGCAAAGAAACGAACCAAAGAAAGCTGCCCTAAATAGCTGCGTATCCCCTCACCAACAAACTAAAGCGGGCGCAAAATCAAAGCATTTTGCTTTATCCCTTCTTTAACTTGTTGATGAGGCGCAGCTATAGCAGGGGAATTACCCTGCGGAACTGTTGCGTCATGCAGCAACTCTCTACATTGTCATTCCCGCGCAGGCGGGAATCCACTTGTGCAATAGATTTCTGCCTGAGCGGGTAGTGACGGCCATTAAAACTCTGTGTTTCTCTGTGGTGAGTAATGACAAGCACAATCTAAAGCGTAAGCTTCGCCGTAATCCATTATATAAGAAGGTTTACTTGGCATGAGAAAATCAAAACAATCAGGTATGAACGCGCAAGAGCGTAAATCAGTGAGTGCATTATCCAGTATTTTTGCCCTAAGAATGATGGGGTTATTCTTAATTTTACCCGTATTCTCAACTTATGCACATGGGCTTGATGGTGCGCTTGAGCACCCAGAGTTGGTGGGTATTGCCCTCGGTGCGTATGGTTTGACGCAAGCCTTGTTTCAAATTCCCTTTGGTATGATGTCCGACAAATTTGGGCGTAAACCTGTGATTGCTGTAGGTATGGTCATTTTTGCCATGGGTAGTTTTATGGCGGGTATGTCGGATGACATTGTGGGCGTATTAATTGGTCGTGTGATTCAAGGTTCGGGTGCAGTGGCCGCGGCTGTGATTGCATTAACTGCCGACTTAACAAGAGAAGAACATCGCACCAAAGCCATGGCAAGCATTGGTATCACGATTGGTATGTCGTTTGCGGTGTCTATGGCGATTGCGCCTTTGCTCAATGAGTGGATTGGTGTGAATGGTATTTTCATGTTCACGGGTGGGTTATCGCTATTATCTATATTGGTATTGTATGTGGTGGTGCCTGACCCTGAAAACACGGGGCACCATTCAGACAGCGAAGTAACGTCGAGCATGTTTAAAGAAGTATTGCGTCACGGAGCATTGCTACGCTTGGATGTGGGCGTTTTGATTTTGCATATGAGTCTAACAGCGTTGTTTGTGGTGCTGCCTTTGGTTTTGGTTAGTGACAATTTATTGCCTTCTGCTGAACAATGGAAGTTGTATTTGCCTGTGATGTTGGTGGCGTTTATGTTGATGGTACCCTTTATTATCATTGCAGAAGCCAAGCGTAAAATGAAACAAGTGTTTTTATCAGCCATTGCCATGTTAATCATTGCTAGTCTTATGTTTGCTTGGGCGCATGACTCACTTTGGTGGGTTGCGGCTGCATTGTTGGTTTTCTTTACAGGATTTAATACGTTAGAAGCAAGTATGCCATCGCTTGTATCCAAATATGCGCCAGCAGGGGCAAAAGGTACGGCTGTGGGTGTATTTAATACATCGCAATTTTTTGGTGCATTTATTGGTGGGGTATTGGGTGGTTTCTTGTATGACCCGATTGCACAAAATTTTGCAACAGTGTTTTATGTGGTGGCGGCAATGTTGACAGTCTGGTGGTTGATTGCATTAACCATGGCACAACCGCCATATGTGGCGACCATTACTTTACGCGTGGATGCAAAAGATGAACAGCATGCGCAACGTATCACCGAACAATTGCTTGCGCTTGATGGTGTGGCAGACGTACGTGTGATTATTGATGAAGGTGCGGCGTATTGTAAGATTGATAAAAAAGTGATTGATGAAGACGAACTGGTGACCAAGGCAGCTGCGTTCATATAACTGGCAAGCCTTTTGCTTTGCCTCTCTATTACAGTTTATATTAGAGAGGTAAGTATGAAAAGTTTTTTTGAGTCAATGCTATGGAATTCACGGTATGTTGTGATGTTGGCCGTGGTGTCATCGATTGTAGGGATGTTGTTATTGTTTTTGTTATCTGCGGCAGATATGGCGCATTTGGCGATTGATTATATTGAGATGACATTCTTTGGTAAAGATTACCCTGATTTTCATACGCGAGCAGTCAGTCATATTATCACAGCGGTTGATGATTTTCTTCTCGCAACGGTTTTATTGATATTTGCGCTTGGATTGTATGAATTATTTATTGATAAGATTGAGATTGCACACGGCGATAAATCGTCGAGCAATATTTTAGTCATCAATACACTTGATGATTTGAAGGATCGTTTGGGCAAAGTGATTTTGATGATTTTGATTGTTGCCTTCTTTAAAAATGTGCTGCATGTGACGTTTGATGACCCTTTAAACATATTATATATGGGTGCTGGTATTTTAATGGTTTCACTGGCGAGTTATTTTAGTCATAAGTCAAGTGCAAAACATTAAAGTTCATGGATAAAGAGTATAGGCATATCTTGTTGAAGAAGGTGCTGGATGCATTGCTGCTCACAGTTACCTTGGTGGCAGTGGGCGCACCCTTTTGGAAGGCTGCGCCTGATTGGTTGGGTGTGAGTATACTTTTTCTGTTTGTTTTTCTTTTCTTTTTGCGCTGGTATGTTTCTGATGATAAACATGGTTATTTAAGAGCCAATTGGTTGGATTTGGTGTTGGTGGTGTTGCTATCTTCTCCCTTTTTACGTTTGTTGGTGGCATTTAAAGTTGCTGGATTAGCCCCTGTATTACGTTTGAGTACGGTATTTCGTAAAAACAGGCATAGGTTGCTGCATATGCTGGTGTTATCGGGCGAGAGTTTGCCAGCTGCTTTGGCGCTTGTGTTTGGCGTGGTGTTTTTGTTCGGTGCAGGTATGTTTCTTTTGGAGCAAGATATAAACCCCTCTTTTTCAACAGTGAGCGATGGTTTATGGTGGGCGTTTGTTACGCTTACAACCGTGGGTTATGGCGATATTGTGCCGATTACACCTCCTGGCAGAATATTGGCAGTGATGACCATGCTTTTTGGCATAACGCTTTATTCATTGATGATTGCAAATTTAACCTATTTTGTAGAACAAATAAGCTCAGGCGATGCCGATAAAGGCAGTGGGAATAAGAGGCTAAGAAAAAAGTTGACAGCCGATGTGCTCGCCCCTAAGGTTCGCCGCCCTCGGAAGCTGCGTCTTAAAAAAACAAAGATGTAAGTAGAGGAAAGTTTTAAGAGGTAACGATGCCAACTATCAATCAATTGATTCGCAAGTCTCGTAAAGATAAGCGAAAAATTAACAAAGTTCCTGCATTGCAAGCATGCCCACAACGTCGTGGTGTTTGTACGCGTGTTTATACAACGACACCCAAGAAGCCTAACTCGGCTTTGCGTAAGGTGGCTCGTGTTCGTTTGACCAATGGTCATGAAGTAACAGCATATATCCCAGGTGAAGGTCACCGTTTGCAAGAGCATAGTGTTGTGTTGATTCGCGGTGGACGTGTAAAAGATTTGCCAGGTGTTCGTTATCATGTATTGCGTGGTGTGTTGGATACTACGGGTGTTGAAGGCCGTAAGCAGGCTCGCTCGAAGTACGGCGCCAAGCGTCCGAAGTAAGAGAGGAATTAAGAAATGCCACGTAAAGGTCCCGTCACACGTCGTCCGTTAACTCCGGATGCAAAATTTGGTGATACAATTGTTTCAACAGTCGTGAATGCGATTATGTTGGATGGTAAAAAAGCAAAAGCTGAAGCTATTGTTTATGGTGCGATGGAAATTGCAGCTGCAAAATCAGGCGAAAAAGAGCTTGATATGATTCATAAGGCACTGGAAGCTATTCGCCCATTGGTTGAAGTTAAATCTCGCCGTGTTGGTGGTGCTACATACCAAGTGCCAATCGAAGTGTCTGACCGTCGTCAGCAATCATTGGCAGTGCGTTGGTTGATTGAATATTCACGCAAGCGTTCTGAGCAAACTATGGCGGAGCGTTTGGGCAATGAGCTTGTTGATGCAATCAATGAGCGTGGCGGTGCATATAAGAAGCGTGACGAAACACACCGTATGGCTGAAGCCAACAAGGCGTTTTCACACTTCCGCTGGTAAGTTAAGTTTGTCGCTAGCCGCTTGCGTAAAGTGGCATGGTTTGAAAAATTAAAAAAGATTTATATTGTTCTAAACAGTTTAGGTTAGAAGAGGAGTAGTATCGTGGCAAGACAGACACCACTAGAGCGTGTGCGTAACATTGGTATTATGGCGCACATTGATGCGGGTAAAACCACCATCACAGAGCGTATCCTTTTCTATACTGGCGTTTCGCATAAAATCGGTGAAGTTCACGATGGCGCGGCAACAATGGACTGGATGGAGCAAGAGCAAGAGCGTGGTATTACTATCACATCTGCAGCTACAACCTGTAGCTGGAACAACCATCATATTAATATTATTGATACACCTGGTCACGTGGACTTCACGATTGAAGTGGAGCGTTCTTTGCGTGTATTGGATGGCGCTGTAGGCGTTTTCTGTGCGGTGGGTGGCGTTCAGCCGCAATCTGAAACTGTTTGGCGCCAAGCTGACCGTTATAGTGTTCCGCGTATCGCATTCGTAAACAAAATGGACCGTACTGGTGCTGAATTCTTTCGCGTTGTAAGTGAAATTGAAACCCAACTTGGTCATAATGCTGTGCCGTTGAATGTGCCTATTGGTGCTGAAGATGGTTTTAAGGGTGTGATTGACCTTGTGAGCATGAAAGCATTTATTTGGAATGATGAAGCTATGGGCTCTGATTACTCGGTAGAAGAGATTCCTGCTGAGCTTCAAGATCAAGCTGATGAATATCGTGAAGTGTTGATGGATGCGGTATCTATGGTTGATGAAGAATTGATGGAGCTTCACTTAGAAGGTGAAGAGATTCCATTGGCACAACTTAAAAAAGCAATTCGTAAAGCGGTTCTTGATATATCAATTATCCCAGTGTTGTGTGGTACAGCATTTAAAAACAAGGGTGTTCAGACATTATTGGATGCAGTAACTGATTACATGCCTTCTCCAGTTGATGTTCCTGCTATTAAAGGTGTTAAAATTGATTCTGATGAAGAAGATTCTCGCCCGTCATCTGATGATGCGCCATTCTCTTCATTGGCATTTAAAGTCATGACTGACCCATTTGTGGGTGTGCTTACTTTCTTCCGTGTATATTCAGGTGTTTTGGAATCAGGCTCTTATGTATTGAACTCTGTGAAAAACAAACGTGAGCGTGTTGGTCGTATCTTGCAAATGCATGCAAATGACCGTAAAGAAATTAAAGAAGTTCGTGCGGGTGATATTGCAGCTGCTGTTGGCCTTAAAGCAACAACCACTGGTGATACACTTTGTGACATGGACAACCCAATTGTGCTTGAGCGCATGGAATTCCCAGAGCCGGTAATTTCGGTGGCGATTGAGCCTAAGACAAAAGCTGACCAAGAAAAAATGGGTGTTGGCCTTGGTAAATTGGCAGCAGAAGATCCTTCTTTCCGTGTTAAAACAGATGAAGAAACAGGTCAAACCATTATTTCTGGTATGGGTGAGCTTCACTTAGAGATTCTTGTGGATCGTATGCGTCGTGAATTCAACGTAGATGCCAATATTGGTAAGCCGCAAGTAGCATACCGTGAAACCATTCGTGGTTCTGGTAAGTTTGAAGGTAAATTTGTGCGTCAGTCTGGTGGTCGTGGTCAGTTTGGTCATGTTTGGTTGGAAATTGAACCATTAGAAGCCGGCGGCGGATTTGAGTTTGAAGACAAGATTACCGGTGGTGTGGTTCCTCGTGAATATATCCCGGCAGTAGGTAAAGGTTGTGAAGAAGCAATGAACAATGGTGTTCTTGCTGGTTTCCCAATGGTAGACATCAAAGTTGCCTTGGTTGACGGTTCTTATCATGATGTGGATTCCAATGAAATGGCGTTTAAAGTTGCTGCGTCTATGGGTTTCCGTAAAGGTTGTTCTGAATGTCAGCCAGTGATCCTTGAGCCAATGATGAAAGTTGAAGTGACAACACCTGAAGATTATATGGGTGATGTTGTTGGTGATTTGAATCGCCGCCGTGGTAAAATTCAAGGTATGAGTGATCGTGGTATTGCCAAGGTTGTTGATGCAGAAGTTCCATTGTCAGAAATGTTTGGTTATTCGACTGCTTTGCGCTCTATGTCGCAAGGTCGCGCAACATATACCATGCAGTTCGTACATTATGAAGAAGTCCCACGTAATATTACTGAAGAAATTATTGCAAGTGTGAAAGGTTAGGAGAGAGTAAATGTCTAAGGAAAAGTTTGAACGTAATAAACCGCATGTGAACATTGGTACCATTGGTCACGTGGATCATGGTAAAACCACATTGACAGCAGCAATCACCAAAGTATTGGCTGAAGCTGGTGGCGCAGAGTTTAAAGACTATGCAGACATCGATGGTGCTCCAGAAGAGCGTGAGCGCGGTATTACCATTTCAACTGCACACGTTGAATACGAAACAGCAACACGTCACTATGCACACGTTGATTGCCCAGGCCATGCTGACTATGTGAAAAACATGATCACTGGTGCTGCACAAATGGACGGTGGTATCTTGGTTGTATCGGCTGCAGATGGTCCAATGCCACAAACTCGTGAACATGTATTGCTTGCTCGCCAAGTAAATGTTCCTCACTTGGTTGTGTTCTTGAACAAAGCAGACATGGTTGATGACGAAGAGCTACTTGAATTGGTAGAAATGGAAGTTCGTGAACTTCTAGACTCTTACGATTTCCCAGGTGATGACATTCCAGTAATCACTGGTTCTGCGCTTAAAGCATTGGAAGGTGATACTTCTGAAATCGGTTCACAAGCTATTATGCGATTGATGGATGCTGTGGATTCTTATATCCCAACACCAGCACGTGATGTTGATAAACCATTCTTGATGCCAATCGAAGATGTGTTCTCAATCTCCGGTCGTGGTACTGTTGTAACAGGTCGTATCGAGCAAGGCGTATTGAATGTTGGTGACGACATTGAAATCGTTGGTATTCGTGACACAACAACAACAACTTGTACTGGTGTTGAAATGTTCCGTAAGCTTTTGGATCGTGGTGAAGCAGGCGACAACATTGGCGCATTGTTACGTGGTACCAAACGTGAAGACGTTGAGCGTGGTCAAGTATTGGCTAAGCCTGGTTCAATCACACCACACACTGAGTTCAAAGCTGAAGCATATATTTTGAACAAAGATGAGGGTGGTCGTCACACGCCATTCTTCGACGGTTACCGTCCACAGTTTTACTTCCGTACAACTGACGTGACTGGTTCTGTTAAGTTGCCTGAAGGCACTGAAATGGTAATGCCTGGCGATAATGTCGCTATGGACGTAACATTGATTACACCA
>NZ_JQLW01000004.1 GCF_000744415.1 Ghiorsea bivora | reverse complement strand
TTACCCGTAAACGACCTCATGCCCTGTTACGTTTGCATCTTGCAGTTGGTAAAAGAAGCTTCTTGCCTCTCGTGTGAGATTACCTATCGCTGGTTATCCCTTAGACTTTAGGAAAATGTGCTTTTATTTTTATCTAAACAAAGTCATCACGTTTTGCGCTGCTTGGTTAGCCTGCGCTAGCATAGATGTACTTGCTTGGGTAAGGATTTTGTTTTTGGTGAAATCAGCCATTTCTGCAGCCATATCCGCATCACGAATAGATGATACAGAAGCTGTAGTTTGCTCAATACTGGTTGCAATATTGGACTGAATGAATGCGACTTGGTTTTGTGTAGCTCCAAGGTCAGCACGTTGTGACACCAATGTATTCAATGCTGCTTTTGCAGTATCAATATAAGCTTGTGCGTTGGCTTGTGTGGTTAAATCACCAGTACCAAGACCCAATGCAGCTGTGGTATAAGATTTGGTTAAATCCACAGTCACTTGGTTGTTGGCATTGTTGTCAGCACCCACTTGGAAAGCCAAAGCTGAAGCATAAGCAGATGTACCAGCAGCTGCATCAGCAGTTACTACTGTTTGACCAGTAATGGTACTGTTAGCCAGTGTAGCGGCAGCAGTGCCTGTTAGCGAAGCACCATTATCCATAGTTACAGTAAATGCAGCACCTGCGGTTAATGTTGCTGTACCTGTTGAGCCATCCGCTCCAGTTACAGTTAATGTATCACCTGTTGCCGCACCAGTTGTAACATCGTAGCTATATGTTGTGCTTACCCCACCATCTGTGGCGGCAGTTGTGGTCAAGCTTGTGACTGAACCATTACCTGCTGTTGGGTTTGTAACTGCAAAAGCAACAGCAGCTGACCCAGCATCAATGCCATTCAACAAGTTCACGCCATTGTAGTTGGTAGAGTTTGCGATTTTATCGATTGCTGATTCCAATTTGATACGTTCTGCATCCAATTTGCCCAATTCACCTGCGTTGTTCGCAGAAGAAGCTTGGGTTGCCAAAGTCTGGATACGAATAACCATGTTTTGGATTTCATTTACACCAGCGTCTGCCATTTTTGTCAT
>NZ_JQLW01000003.1 GCF_000744415.1 Ghiorsea bivora | reverse complement strand
GTTGTGT
Source organism: Ghiorsea bivora (assembly GCF_000744415.1). Taxonomy (NCBI): domain Bacteria; kingdom Pseudomonadati; phylum Pseudomonadota; class Candidatius Mariprofundia; order Mariprofundales; genus Ghiorsea; species Ghiorsea bivora. Next base: position 2,521 of record NZ_JQLW01000003.1, on the reverse strand, counting down.
CACGAATACCAACGATTTCAATGTCGTCACCAACATTCAATACGCCTTGCTCAATACGACCTGTAACCACAGTACCACGACCAGAAATTGAAAACACATCTTCGATTGGCATCAAGAATGGTTTATCTACATCACGTTCTGGTGTTGGAATATATGAATCCACCGCTTCCATCAAACGGTGAATTGAAGGCGCACCAATTTCAGAAGTATCACCTTCCAAAGCTTTAAGCGCAGAACCCGTAACAACAGGAATGTCATCACCCGGGAAATCATAAGATTCAAGAAGCTCACGAACTTCCATTTCCACCAATTCAAGCAGCTCTTCGTCATCAACCATGTCTGCTTTGTTCAAATACACAACGATATGAGGCACGTTCACTTGTTTTGCCAACAAAACATGCTCACGTGTTTGTGGCATTGGACCATCTGCAGCCGATACAACAAGAATCGCACCATCCATTTGTGCAGCACCAGTAATCATGTTTTTAACATAGTCGGCATGGCCTGGGCAATCCACGTGTGCGTAATGACGAGCATCTGTTTCATATTCAACATGTGCAGTTGAAATGGTAATACCGCGCTCACGCTCTTCTGGTGCACCATCGATGTCAGCGTAGTCCTTAAACTCAGCCCCGCCACCTTCAGCCAATACTTTGGTGATAGCTGCTGTTAATGTGGTTTTACCGTGATCCACGTGACCAATGGTACCAATGTTCACATGCGGCTTGTTACGTTCAAACTTTTCCTTAGACATTTACTCTCTCCTACACATTACATTTAACTACAAACTTCACACATGGCTTGCAACCACTGGAGCCCAGGGCGGGAATTGAACCCGCGACCTCATCCTTACCAAGGATGTGCTCTACCCCTGAGCTACCTGGGCAATCAAGGCCACACCAACCTTACAACCAAACTGGAGCGGGTAGCGAGAATCGAACTCGCATCATCAGCTTGGAAGGCTGAGGTTCTACCATTGTACCATACCCGCAACCAAGAGGCCTAAACCCCTTTATAAAATGGTGGAGAGGGGTGGATTCGAACCACCGTAGGCGGAGCCAGCAGATTTACAGTCTGCCCCATTTAGCCACTCTGGAACCTCTCCCAACCTTACTAAACCGAAGTTTAGTAAAAATATGCGCAGCAGCTCAAGGCATACTGCGCATATCTTTGAACTGGAGCCGGCAACAGGAGTCGAACCCGTGACATCTTCATTACAAGTGAAGTGCTCTACCAACTGAGCTATGCCGGCCAATTCTCCATCGACCAAAACCGATGGACGGCGCACTATAATGACAAGATAACATAACGCAAGTGGTATTTTCTAATTTTATATTATGGTGAAATAAGTCAGTAATACAAGCTGCTTATCTACAGTTAATTATCTGTTGATTTGCATTGCAAAAGTACACTTAAACTTGTGTTGGATCTTGGTAACGCTGACTATGATTTAAATTGGGATAAAGCCGCTCTTGCTCGCTTTTTAACTCGCTTAACATTACAGGTGGCACACCAATCAAACCTGACAAGCGGTTGATATACTGCTCTTCCATAAAGTCTACATCACCATCGGCTAAAGCAATTGACCAGACTTTCTTTAAAATTTTCGCCCGTTCTTCAACGGAGAAACTTTTTTCTATTTGCGCCACAACTTTAGAAAAATGCAAATCATCACGGCCATTGTCCATCGCATCTTCAACCAATGCTTTCGATTCTTCTATACTAAGGTTATAGTTTTCATTGAGCAATCGAATAACTTCGCCATACTCAACATCGTCCACATTGCCATCCATCGCCATCATACCAACCATCAATTTGGTTACCGCCAATTTCAACTCAGGCTCTTCTGGACTCAATTCTTCTTGATTCCACCAGTTCTTCAATGTTTTAATCATAACACACCTCTTTGCATCCTTATTAAGCTTTAAACATGTCAATTAGAAAGCATAGACTATGCCAATTTTACCCCAACAATCTGGATATGACTGAACCAACGGTACTTATACGATAGATCTAACAATGCATGGTAGAAAGCATACTTGATGTTTTGAAGTGATATCCAACATAGTACCTATGCCGTTGCTATTACCAATCATTTCAAAACACACATCCTGCCAAACATGTTTGGTCATGTTTACAGTTAACCCAATATTATACCTACTACACCTACTTCAAAAATACGTGTTTAAGCCCCCATAATAGGTGAGCAATGCATATTAACAAATACATTGTAACTTGCTGCAATCATTAAATAAACTTGACCATAGGCACGTCAATGCCAAAGCATCCACCAGCGATGGAGACTCGCACATCAGTAGTACTAATAAACTCTAGTAACTTAGATTGGGACATACATTGAACAACTTTATCAACTTCAATAGGATTTAAGGTTATTGCATCATTTTGTCCCATTATCATCCCCCTCACGGTGTGTGTCAACATAGTTGCACCTTCATTGGTCACGCAGCATTGAGACAAGGCTCATTTTTTGCGCAAATTTCATTTTCAGGGTTAAGCCAAA
>NZ_JQLW01000002.1 GCF_000744415.1 Ghiorsea bivora | reverse complement strand
GTCGTGTATCTAGCCATTGAATCAGCATCCAAAAAATGGACTATGCCAATTCATCACTGGAAAGCTGCGCTTAATAGGTTCATGATTGAGTTTCCAGATAGGATGCCTGAGAAGTTTTAGGTAATGAATTTACACAGAAGGATTTACAGGGTCATTTGCTGGCAAACTGGGCTAAGAAACACAATATTCTATTGATGTTTATCCAGCCAGGAAACCCGCAACAGAATGCTTATATTGAACGGTATAATCGTACTGTTAGATATGACTGGCTTAGCCAATATATCTTTAGTGAGATAGAAGAAGTTCAAATGCAGGCAACCCGCTGGTTATGGACGTATAACAATGAACGACCTAACATGGCACTTGGTGGCATAACGCCTAAGCAAAAGCTGGCGTTAGCTGCTTAACACTTTTCTACTTATAAATACAGTCACTTATGGGTGGGTTACCGTTGTTTTGATTTATTTTTGAGAATGTTTTCAAGGTGATTTATACTAAGTGCACTCAAACTTATCGCGTGGTCACATGCTTTATTTACAAGAGTATCTCCATACTGATCTAAAAGCTTTTGCAGTTTAGTGCCAACTTTATATCTACTAACTTCCATCATCTTTTCAGGCTCAAGTAAAGCAACAAAGCTTTGTGTTTCTCTGCCAATAAATCCTGCAACCTCAAGCAACCGTTCTTGGCTCCATTGTTTAATAGCCTTGTGGTTCTCAGGCATGTGCAAGTTGTTTATCGTATTCCCGCCAGTTACAGAACTTCTTGGATGAGATGCAATGGTTTTACCTTTGCAAAACACCTCAATCTTTTTCTCGGTTGTTTTAATATCAACCTTCTGACCAATATATTGGAAGGGAACACTGTAATAATGCCCCTCTGTATTGATTGTATAATCAATCTGAACCGTTTGAGCAGTAAACTCGGCATATTCATATGCATTTGCTGGAAGTGGTTTCAACTCATTCTTTTCTAGTTCATTAAATAGTTTGAGTCGCCCCTGTGGTATTTTCTTTGTTTCCCTGTTATTTAACCTTTGAAGTAGCACATATATTTTATCATTGAGTTCTTGCAGCCCAAAAAAGGTGTGGTTACGTAAGCAGAAAAGAATTTTTCTCTCTACTTCCTTAACAGCAAGTTCCACCAATGATTTGTCCTTGGGTTTGTGAGGTCTAGCAGGCTCAATAATTACCCTATAGTGCTCACCCAAATCTTCATAAGTACGATTGAGTACAAGGTTCTTCCAGCCTGCAACGGTCACTGCAGATTTTAAGTTATCTGGGATGAGATACCGTGGCACACCACCAAAAAATTCAAACATTCTTACATGTGAGCCAATCCAACTTGGTTTCTTCTGATCCCATGTGGCTTCAGCATAGGTATATCCAGAGCAAGGAAGCATACCGACAAATATTTGAGCTCGTTTAATTTCACCCGTATCTGGAATAACCACCTCAACTGTATGACCTGCATAATCCACCATGACTTGCTCGCCAGCTTTATGGATCAACCTGGCACTCGCTGGTAGTTTCTTCTTAAATGCTCGGAATAAACGACAAAAATGACTATAACTCAAGCCTTCTGGGTTAGCCTGTTTATACTCAGACCATAACACCTCGATTGTTGCTCCCTTACGCTTCATTTCCTTACTTATTTCTACCCAATTGGGTTGGTGATGCTTTGGGCTTTCTCGTTTAGGAAACAACAAGGATTCAAGCTCATCATGAGACATGTTATTCTCTAATGGCCATGCGAGACCTGTTGCTTTGAAGCGTCTTAGATAAGTCCTAACGGCACTGCGGCTAATACTCAGCGCCGAGGCAATCCTTTCTTGGCTAAAGTCTTCCACAAATCGGTATTCAAATACTTTAATTGCTTTTCTCATTTCTATTCTCCTGTTACTCATTCATTACACCCGCTAGCTAGAGTAATAATTATAAATAAAAGCATTAGCGAGATTCTTTCAACAAAAGCACTTTTAATAGAGCATTGGCTTCTGTTAAATCTTTTTCGCAAGGCAATGCCTTACGAACCACTGAAACATGAGAGTCATCCACCATCAATATTCCCACATATTTAGGGTATTTAGCTATATACTTCTTTTCTTGAGCTGGTGAAAATTCTTCTTTGTGAGTGGCAACCCAAATATAATCGCAATAGACTGAAAGCTCTTGAAATTTTTCCATCACACTGCGCATTGAAAAAGAAGGTATCGTTTCAATAATGTGTACTTCCAAATTTGTATCTTTCGCTTTATGCAAAACAACAGCATCAATAATTCTAGGACCACGTATTCGTGAATGATGGGGCACTTTAATATGCATCTTTACTTCATACATTTGTGCATTCACATCACCAAGCCAACCTGCACCATAAGCTTTAAGACCATTGATAATCATAGCCTCTCGCACACTATAAAACTCTTCCTTATTTTTAATGTTCACTCTAGGTGCCAAGACCTTACGACCCCGTGCTGTTTTACCCTGAAGAGCAGGGCGAAATGCCCGCCACTGCTCGCGTATATCATCACGTGTAATGGCATTATTGAGCACATCATAAATAAGCTTCTCAAAAAAGTCTCTAGGGGCTACTCGGGCTAACTTTGAAAGCAGCTCAAGCTTTTCAGGGCTTATATGCTTGGGCAGCTCAAGCAAGGGTGGGTATTCAAGTTTAACACGAGCAAACTGGCTGCGCAGGTCATGGTAATAGCGACCAACAACCAAATAGCGCCATAAAGTGCTTTCTTTATTGCCAAGTATTTCTGCATTCTTTTGTAACCAATCGGTAAAAGAGTTTGATGATTTAGTCCAGTGTCCTGATTTCTCAATTGTATCGAGTAAATCAGCCATTTCGGTCCATGGCATCGTATCGCCCCGTGCCAATTTCTTTAGCTTGTCCGCTATTATCACTTCATCAAATAAGTTTGCCATTGCGGCGAAGCATACATATCATAACTATTAAGTCTAGCGGCGAAAGTAACTAGAGAGACGCTAAAAGGGTAATAAAATGATAGTCATATATTCTTTACACTTTATATACCTATGGTTTGTGGCTACTTATTCACATAAAGAAAGGGTTTGCGGCAGCTTCAAGCAAGTGAAGAAATACCAACATTATTATCACCAGCCCAAACCCAAATGGGTAAAACATAAAGTTATCAGGCTCAAAGCATTGATGCCGCAAGCAGGATGTAGAACCATAGCTCACACATTTAATCGTCTGCATGAACACAAAGGCATGACAGTGAGCAAAAGCTATGTAAACACTGTTATCCGCAATCATCAATTTGCAATTCAAACGCTGCGAAGAAAGCTTAAACATAAGCGACCCAAAGCTGTGCCACATAATCTGATTTGGGGTATAGATTTAACGGGCAAGTTCGATGCATCAGGAAAGCTGCATCATTTACTTGGTATAGTTGAGCATCAAAGTAGAAGTTGCATTAGCCTAAAGCCGCTTATCGACAAATCATCCATCACCCTGCTTGAATGTATTATCGTTGCCATCAAGAGGTATGGTAAGCCCAAAATGATTCGTACTGATAATGAAGTCATATTTACATCGAAACTCTTTCGCTTTGGTTTGTGGGTCCTCGGCATCAAACATCAACAAACCGAAATAGCTTCACCCTGGCAAAATGGAAAGGCCGAACGTTTCTTTGGCACACTCAAGCAGAAGCTTAACCAATGGGAAGTGCCATCATTTGAAGCGTTAAATCATTCCCTTCACTTATTTGGGTTTTGGTATAACCATGTCAGACCACATGACTATCTTGATGGGGCAACGCCTGCTGAAGTTTGGACAAACAAAAAGGCTAACCCATATAAAGCACAATATTTTGAAGCTTGGGATGGATTGCTCAATGGATATTACCTTCCACCATGATAAACCAGCCAACAATCCGTATGATTATGCAGGCAACTAAACACTGTCCGCAGGTTCACCATGCTTTGGACACAAAAATACGAACTTATTGAATGAAAAACGAGGTGTGAAAATGTGAAATTGAACCGAAATCAACGATAAAAACCACGATTTAAGCAAAAATACTGCCTAAATCTTATGGCTTTCTACCGTTGGACACTTGGACGGGACACTACTATGCAAAATCCAATGGTAGACCTCATTATTCTCTACTAGATTGATTGCCTATGACGGCGTGCGACCTGCCCCCGAAGACCTGCAAAATCCAATGGTAGACCCCATCTCTCCCTAAATTAACGAAAACTCACTTCTTTTCAGCTTTAATCTTGATGTTGATAGTTAACCCCCCAGAAGTATCCAGAAGCTCCTTGGAAACAGATATTATTACCAAGGTCTCTGGTAAATATAAAAGAGCCGAATCATTTAAGTCTGAAAGGCTTTCAATTTTATAACATTCCCATTCATCAATATAACATCGTGAGTATTTCGCTTTTGAACTATCGTAGCTATCACCTTCAGATAATAATCTCTTTTTAATCGTCTGTACATTAAGCAGGTCTTCACTGTTCATTTTTAAGAACAAGACAGGAGAGTATCCATTATTATGTGGAATAAAAAGTGAAGCAATTAACTCTTCTCCTCTTTTTCCTGAAAAATACTCGTATGGGATATAGCCAAACACCTTTTGATTTTCATCTTCCTTAATAACAAATGGTATCCAATTGCTAGGTACTGCTAATTTAAAGGTTCCTCCAATTTCAAGTTCTTTAACAGGATTCCCAATAATACCATGAACTAAAGGTAAAACGCCCTCCTTAAAGACAATTAATATGATAAATACAACTAAAGCAACCATCAAAAGTAATTTACTTTTACTTTTCATCTCTTATCACCTGCTTGCAGGGTTTGGTGACCCTGCTGAAGGGTTAAGGGACGTACCTTGAGCAGAAGTACCAATATCTATTGTTCCACTAATAATCTCCATGTTTTTATTTCTTATAAGTTCTTGGATATTATCAGGAACTTGGTTGCCATCCAAATACCCATACTCTGTTTCTTCCAACTGCCTTAGTGCATCAGCATTATCGAATTGCTTTTCAACATCTTTTGTCCAATCATAGAAATCATAAAACCCTTTAACCGCCAAAGCTGCTAACCCTACTTTACAGACCTCTATAAACCACTTTCCATTTGGATCAACTAGGTTAACAGGATTACTAAGCACATACCCGTACAGATTCGTATCTCCGCCATCGAAGCGGATCGGATCCTTCGCCGTCCAACGGCCTGTTTCAGGGTCGTAATCCCTTGCGCCAAATCTAGTCAGGTTGGTATCTCTGTCATAGATACCACCCGCAAAGCCGAACGGCTGGAATCCGGGATTTGTGTCGTTGGTGACATTACCCCAATCATCATAATCCATGCGTTGGACAACAGTTCCTGCGCTATCAACTACCAATCTTGGGCTGCCGAGGTGGTCAGAGATGATTCTGTATGTAACTCCACCCTTCACCATGTAGTCCGGCACATTGGCTTTGGAGCCATACACAAACCTGCTAACCACATTGCCAGCACCATCAAGCTCGGCAACAGGGTTCAGCTGATCCTTGTACAGGAAGCCCTGCACAAGGGTTCCGTTCACCTTCTTGCCGATCCTGCGATTACGTCCATCAATGATATAATCAATGGTGGTGCCATTGGGCAGGCTTGCAGACATCAAGTTACCCAGCACATCGTATTGATAAGTGGTGACTTGTGGATTCCCTCCTGCGAGGGAATGACGTTTAGAGGCGAGTTCACCGTTGGCAGTGTATGTGTAGTTGATGCCGTTCCAACTGGTTAAGCGGTCTTGTGCATCGTAATAGGCGAGAATGCCGCCTGCCTTGTTAAACCCATTGATGCGGTTGCCATTGGTATCATAACCATACACGGACACAGCCACACCATTCTCCGATACACCCGTCAACCGACCTGCTAGGTCATAGACATAATCGGTGGTCGTGGTCACGCCCTCGATGGTTTCCACTTTCTGGATGATACGTCCCAGCTTGTCGCGGGTATAACTGGTGGCAAACGGAGCCGATGAAGCAAATGCAGCCAGTTCACCAAATTCATTGTAAGAATTTGATGTTATCGTTACCCCTAAAACTGTATCAGCAAGTAAATTATTGTGAATCAATCACTCATCCATATTCTTTTAAAGGCGCTTGTTTTTTTATCCCAATAAAAAATAGAACTTGCACTTTCATAGCGAAAATATCGAATAGCAGGAAGACGGAGTTCAATTTCTTTAGGTTCATTCTTTTCGCAATCATAGCCTTTTCCACATACTGTTTTATATTTACCCTCGGAAACAACATCCAATCCCATGCTTTGGGGCGGAAGATATGTTTTTGATCCTTTTTCTGTTATATCAAGCTGTATCCAGTCAGGATCTGTTGAATCTAAATCTAGGATTACAAACACCCCCCATGAATTATCATCTTTGATGAGTATCCATGCTTGGTCCAGTACTCCATTCCCATCAAAGTCGGCTTCGGCCAAGTAAGGCTTTTCTACATATTTCTCGTTCTCTTTCCACTCACCAATAAAATCAGCATTAGTTGGAAATCTCCAGCCCTCCGGCAATGAAGTTTCTTCGCATCCAGCAAGTAGCGGTAGTAATAAGACAGTAAATAAAAGGCCAGCTTTGCTTAATTTTATTAATTGCATGTTGACCCCTTTGGATCATATTCAATGTGAATATGATCATTTACTGGATTATTAGGGAAAAATTCAGGTATTACATCATAATCAGGCCCTAATTTTCTTCGGATCTCATCAGCAATATCCCTCATGGTTTGATCAGAAAATATTTTGCCGCGAATATCAACAGCCTCATTCGAATAATGCTTGGAATTTCTCTTATGCTTACTATCATTGCCCGAGGTAATTACTCCTTCATCATATGATGAGTAATTCCGCACTGCTCCATCAATAACTGGGTATGTGTTAATAATTTCAGGCACTAAACCCGATACATTGGCTCCCGGCTTCACCTTGATTAGTCCAGCCGAATCTATCCAATTGACAGGATCATTATGGGTATAACCATATAAGTTACTGCTAAGTCCATAAAACCTGATCGGGTCTTTGGCTGCCCAGCGACCGGTCTCGGGGTCATAATCCCTTGCGCCGAAGCGGACCAGGCCGGTATCCCGGTCATACAGGCCACCGGCGAAGCCGAAGGGTTGAAACCCTGGATTGGTATCGGTGATGACATTGCCCCAGTCGTCGTAGTCCATGCGTTGCACGATTGCGCCTGTGTTATCTACTACAAGTCTTGGGCTTCCTAAGTGATCGCTAATGATTCTGTAAGTCACACCAGCTTTAATCATATAATCCGGCACATTGGCTTTTGAGCCATAAACAAAGCGGCTAACGATGTTTCCTTGTCCATCCAATTCAGCAACTGGGTTAAGCTGGTCTTTATACAAGAAGCCTTGCGTTAAAACGCCATTGACCTTTTTACCAACACGTCTGTTGCGTCCATCAATGATATAATCAACCGTGGTGGCATTCGGCAAGCTTGCAGACATGAGGTTGCCCAGTACATCATAGGTGTAGCTGGTCGTGCCTGTGGTGCTCACTTTGCTGGCGAGTTCACCGTTGGCAGTGTATGTGTAGTTCACACCATTCCATGATGTTAAGCGGTCTTGTGCATCGTAGTAGGCGAGGATGCCACCTGCTTGATTAAAGCCGTTGATGCGGTTGCCGTTGGTGTCGTAACCATACACGGAAACAGCCACACCATTCTCCGATACACCCGTCAACCGGCCCGCAAGGTCATAAACATAATCGGTGGTCGTGGTCACGCCCTCGATGGTTTCCACTTTCTGCACGATTCTACCCAGCTTATCGCGGGTATAACTGGTGGCAAACGGAGCCGATGAAACAAATGCAGCCAGTTCACCAAATTCATTGTATGTATTGGTTGTGGTGACACCTGCCAGACTTGTGCCTGTCAGCAAACCATTGAGCGGGTCACGGGTTAATGTTTCTGCGCCTGCGCCTGTGAGCAAACCATCGGCATCATAGGTGTAATTGATGGGTGTTGCGCCCACGCTTCTTGATGTAATGCGGAAGAAGCTGTCATAAGCCACAGATACATCACCCACGATAGCACCAGCCCATGATTCAGATAATGGCAGAAAACCATCATAGGTGTAGGAGAGCGTGCCGCCATCAGGGGCGGTGATGCTGGATAGATGACCTGTTACTGCATCATAAGCATAACTCACCGTACCGCGCGGCAAAGTCTGCGTGCTTAACCTTGCCCCTGTGTCATAAGCCAAGCTCAATGATTGACCATCAGGGCGGGTGACGCTGGTTAATTGCTTGGCAAGGTTGTATTGATAGGTGGTTGCACCCGTACCCGCCACGGCAGGTGGTGTGTATCCCGCTTCAAGGCTTACAGGCGTGTAGTTAAACACATGTGCAGGGCGACCCGGTGGGGTGATGGACAACAGATTACCAAGATTGTCATAGCTGTACGCAATCGCCCGACCATCAGGCAAGGTCTGCTGCGTGACGCGACCCATCACATCATAGTTAAACGATGTGCTGCGATTGATTGCATCGGTCACACTCGCCACATTGCCCGCATTATCATAAACAAGGCTAGTGGTGCGCGGGGCAATACTGCCCACCGTGGTATCGGTCAACCGACCTCGGAAATCATAGGCATAAGATGTGCTCGCCAGACCAGGTGTGGCACTTGATGTGGTCAATAAATTGGTCACATCATAATTCACGGTTGCTGTGCGCCCTGCTGGGGTGGTGATGGTGCGTGTGCCGTTGAGCACATTATTTACGATAGTTGTTGTTTGACTCACCCCAAATATAGGATTCCCTCGCCAGTCGAACCTTAAGACCTCCGACTGTGCAAACCGACTTATTATTTTATCTGATATTCCATCAAAGTTTATATCTTGATATTCAATTCCGTTACTTGAATAGTTTCTTAGCCCACTGGGTAATTCGATATACTTCGAACTTAGCCGTCTTGTTGCATATTTTTGGTCAGTACTATATTGGCTGGTTATCCTAGTATTATCAGGTCTATTTTCAAGTAATTTAGACCCGGATAAGGTGGATACCTTGTGCGTAATTAGACCACTTTTGGCAACAACAATAGTTTTAACATCACCAGACAAAAGCGAAGTTCTAGTCGATGTGAAGCTTCTGCCCTCTTGATCTGTTGTTTTCGCTGTCGAAGTTCCACTATTAACCTTCGAAGAGAAGCTCATTGTAGCACTATTTGCATCCGTTGTAGACAAAACCTTACCATTTAGTAAATCATATTGGTAGTGAAATGCCCCCCCATTAGGATCATTTTTCGCAACCAACAAATTAGAAGGTGAATAAGTAAAGAGATAACTGGAACCATCTGGGTACACTACTGAATCCAATTGACCACTAGTTACATTTAAATTTGTCGTTTGTCCATCTGGAGCAACAATTGCATAAGGAGAAGAGCCATTTCTTAAAATCTGAGTAACATTTCCAAATCTATCAGTAATGGCTATCAAATTGTCTAATGCATCATATGAAAATGTTTTTAAGACAATGCCTGTACTAAGATCAAGTGTTCTCAAATGTTTCTTCGAACGACTAAAAATATATATTTCACCTTTACTTGCATCACTAACTTCAAATTCTCCAGAAGCTTGAGTGAAGGTTCCTTCAATATTTTTTATAATTTTTACTTGACCATAAGAAGAATAATATGGATAGGAACCAACTGTTGTATAGACTAAAAGGTAAATATTACCTTGGGGGTCAGATGTAAGAGCGCTTACATAACCCAGTTTTGCTTGCTTAGGATCGACACCTTCAGCCAAGGAAGCACCCCTTCCTGCCACCCGTTCCACTGTCCCATCAGTATAGCGTCTAAAGACTGCACTACCCATCGAATAGACTAAAACACCTTCTCTATCAACATACATAGGACCGCTTGGTTCTTGATACGGCAATATTATCTCTTGGGATCCATTAGGTCTTCTAATAAAAACATCTTGATTATCATAGCTTGATATATACAGAGAACCATCATGTCCAACCGCAAAAGATTGTGTGTAATATAATGAAGCTCCTAAATCAATATGGGTCATTATACCATTAGTGTTAACTTGATATATCCTGTTTCCATGACCTCCATGAGCAAAGAGTGTTCCATCATCAGCGAACGCAATATCCTCCACAGAAAAACTTACCCTTGTAGCGTAATCACTTTCTGAAAACGCAAGAGCTCTATTCCCTCCACCTGCATAGGTAGAAATCAAGCCAGACTTCAGATTCACTTTTCGAATACGGAACCGCATATCCACGATATATAAGTTTTCCTCTTGCGGGTCTAAAGCTAGGCTACTAGGTGAAAGCGCAGCACTGGTGGCTGGTCCTCCATCTCCAGTTAGAATTGGGTTTGTTGTTCCTGGTGATCCATTTCCAGCGAAGGTAGTAATAATACCATCTGGAGTTATCTTTCTCACCCTGTTTGCTTCTGACACAAAAAGCGTCCCATCTCCTGTTACTGCAAGCCCTGCTCCTCTGTTTATCTTAGCATCAATTGCCGCAGCTCCATCCCCAAGTTGAACTGCAGTAGCTGAGCCTGCAAATGTATTAATTACTTTGGAGAACTCTTTAATTTTTATTTCACCATCGCCATATTCTACTTCACCATCATGATATAGCTTATGAAAAGAAGAAATTGACCAGCCAGATGCAATCGTATTTTGATCTGAAACAAACGACTTAAGGTTAAAAGCAGTTGAAACCTTATCTTCTACTCCATACCGATAAGTTATGCCGCTTACTTGATTGGGAGAAACTGGTTGAGCAAAGAGTATAGACGGTTGATTTCGACCCCAGTCATAAGCAGAGGGGTAATGAAATGAAATTGTAACAAGAATGTTAACTTGCCCCCGCATTCGGTGCCCATAAATATTTGTCCCATCCCATATAAAATGAGCGTCCTGGTTAGGTAGGAGAGAAACAGTCTTAGAAAATGTATGCCCTGCAACCTGTATTGATGCGCTAGCTCCAGTCGCTTCTGCTGGTATTATCTTCCCTGTAACAGGAACATTAATTTCGTACTTGTATCCGGTGTGTGTCAACATAGTTGCACCTTCATTGGTCACGCAGCATTGAGACAAGGCTCATTTTTTGCGCAAATTTCATTTTCAGGGTTAAGCCAAACGTGGTTTAACCTACCCCAGTTTCTTGTGTTTCCTGACCAGCGTTTGGGCTGCTGTTTTTTTGCCATTTCATAGACCTTTTTTCGATGGTTAAGAATGCTTTCATCCTCACCACTATGCCGCTGCACAGGTGTTACAAACTTTAACGAACTATGCCTATGCTCAGTGTTGTACCACGTCACAAAAGTATGTATCCACGCTCTAGCTTTTGCCAATGATTCAAAGGGTTGAGATGGGTAAGCTGGTGTATATTTCAGCGTCCTGAATAGAGATTCAGAATATGGGTTATCATCGCTGACTGATGGGCGACTAAACGATGGTACAACACCCAAGCGTTGTAAGGTTGCCAACATGGTCGCACCTTTCATTGGTGAGCCGTTATCTGAGTGTAAAACAAGCTCTTTTTCCACAGTGTTTTCAGTCAAACATGCCTTTTGAATCAATGCTGATGCGTGAGCGGCAGTTTCAGATTCATGCACTTCCCAACCTACAATTTTGCGGCTAAAAATATCCATGGCCAAGTACAAACGGTAAAACTTACCCTTGATGCTGGCAGCCAAATAAGTGATGTCCCAACTCCATACTTGATTGGCTGCTGTAGCCTTAAAAGCTTTAGGTTTTATAACCTTGCGAGGTGCCGCAGCTTTGCCTCGCCGATGCAGTTGCTTTGCTTCACGTAAAATACGATAAAAGCTTGATTCTGAAGCAATATACCGCCCTTCATCTGCGAGCATAGGTACAATTTGTGAAGGTGGTAATGAGCGGTATGGTTCACTGTTACAGATGGTAAGCACTTGTTTTCTTTCCTCTAAACTCAATTTATTGCTAGGTACACGCACAACCTGCGAGCGCTTATCTTCAAGCCCTCCAACCTTTTTCCAGCGCAAATATGTATGCGTAGAAATGCCCAGAATATGACAAGATTTATGCATACGCGCCCCTGCACTTATAGCTTCATGAAGTAGTGTGACAGCCACCTGACGTTCATCCTTGGCAATCATTCTGCCTCGGGATCCCCCCAGATGGCATTGGCTTTTTTTGACAGTATCAACAGCGCAGCTGCCTCTGCCAAAGCCTTATCTTTGCGCTCAATATCACGCCGCAAACGCGCCAACTCCTTACTTGCTTGGGTCGCGGTTTTCTTGGCTGCTATATCAAGTTCACCTTGCTCACGATTACCACGAATCGCTGCCTGCTTCCAAGCCTCAATATCCTCAACATAAATACCCTTCTTGCGGCAGTATTCGCCAAGCTCAACCGCACTGAATGCGGCTGTTTCAATCAAAGCATTAAACTTATCCTCACTGCGCCACTTCGTGGCACTAGAACGAGCACCACCAGCTTGTTTCCATCTATAAAGCGTGCTTCTAGCTATGCCCGTTTCTTTCGCCAAAGTTTCAACAGAAACAGCAGGCGAAGACAGCATCTTTTCAACCAACTTATCTTTTAATTCTTCTGAATATCGCGTCATTCACTATCTCCTGAATGCCTCATCATGACTTATGAGACTTTTTTGAGAAGGCGGCAACTATCCTGACAGAGGGGGT
>NZ_JQLW01000001.1 GCF_000744415.1 Ghiorsea bivora | reverse complement strand
ATGTTCCGTAAGCTTTTGGATCGTGGTGAAGCAGGCGACAACATTGGCGCATTGTTACGTGGTACCAAACGTGAAGACGTTGAGCGTGGTCAAGTATTGGCTAAGCCTGGTTCAATCACACCACACACTGAGTTCAAAGCTGAAGCATATATTTTGAACAAAGATGAGGGTGGTCGTCACACGCCATTCTTCGACGGTTACCGTCCACAGTTTTACTTCCGTACAACTGACGTGACTGGTTCTGTTAAGTTGCCTGAAGGCACTGAAATGGTAATGCCTGGCGATAATGTCGCTATGGACGTAACATTGATTACACCAATCGCAATGGATAAAGAACTTAGGTTCGCTATCCGCGAAGGTGGACGCACAGTTGGCGCTGGCGTTGTAACTGATATTAACAAGTAATTAAGGTTAAAAAAACGGTAGGCGACTGCGGAGGAATCTGCAGTCGCCTTTGCTGTTTGGTAGAGGTAAATAAAATGCGTGAACTATTATCATTGGCATGTGAAGATTGTAAGCGTCGTAACTATACGACGGATAAGAATAAACGTACGATGACTGAAAAGTTAGCGTTGAAAAAATATTGTAATTCTTGCCGTAAACATACACTTCATAAAGAAAGTAAAGTTTAAGGTCAGGGTGAGATAGGCGAGTAGCTCAATTGGTAGAGTACCGGTCTCCAAAACCGGGTGCTGTGGGTTCGAGTCCCTCCTCGCCTGCCATTTTTTACCGTTTGAAGTAGTAAAGTTTCTTTGTAGAGGTTGGTAACATGGGTCGTATCGCAGATACACAAAAATTTATACGCGAAGTTCAAATTGAGGCTAAGAAAGTGGTTTGGCCTGAGCGTAAAGAAACGATTCAAGCTACTTTGATGGTGTTTGTAATGGTGGTGATTATTTCCATCTTTTTATACGGTATTGACTCGCTGTTAGGTTGGCTTGTTCAGAAGGTGATATAAATGGCAAAACAATGGTATGTGGTTCAGGCGTATTCGAATGCGGAAGATAAGGTTGTTGCAGCTTTAACTGAGAATATTGAGCGAGCGGGTCTTCAGGATTTGTTTGGTCAGATTATGGTTCCTAGAGAGGAAGTGGTTGAGTTACGCGATGGTCAAAAGGTTATTAGTCGCCGCAAGTTTTTTCCGGGTTATGTTTTGGTTGAAATGGAGCTGACGGATGAGACTTGGCATATTGTGAAGTCTACACAGCAGGTTACTGGTTTCTTGGGTGGTACGGGTAAACCGCGTCCTATGCCTCAGAAGGAAGTTGATCGTTTGTTGCATCAGATTGAAGAAGGTGTTGAACGTCCTAAGCCAAAAGTATTGTTTGAAGTTGGTGAGGCTGTTCGCGTTATTGACGGCCCGTTTGCTTCGTTTAACGGCTTGGTTGAAGAAGTGGATGAGAATGAGGCGAAGTTGAAGGTAAGTGTTTCAATTTTTGGTCGCCCTACGCCTGTTGAGTTGGAATACTTCCAAGTCGAAAAAGCTTAAAAGTTATGGCCTGGCAAGGATGCTGGGTTTTACCGCGTTTGCGGGAGTGGTTGAATAATCACGAATAAAGATAGATAAGCACGATGCTTTGAAATCGGTTGGAGAATGTATAATGGCAAAAGTATTAGAGAAGCTTGTAAAGCTTCAGGTTCCTGCAGGTAAAGCAAACCCTGCCCCACCAGTTGGTCCTGCATTGGGTCAAGCTGGTCTGAATATCATGGAGTTCTGTAAAGCGTTTAACGCCAGAACGCAAGAAATGGAAGCAGGCATGCCGCTTCCTGTTGTGATTTCAGTATATAAAGATAAATCATTTGATTTTGTTATCAAGACACCACCTGCATCAATTTTATTGATGAAAGCTGCGAATATTAAAAAAGGCAGTGGTGAGCCGAACAAAAATAAAGTTGGCACAGTAACCCAAGCGCAATTAGAAGAAATTGCACAAGCAAAAATGGTTGATTTGAACTGCTATGATGTAACAGCAGGTGCAAAAATCATTGCTGGTACCGCTCGTTCTATGGGTCTAGAGGTCAAGGGATAAGTCATGGCAAAGTTAACGAAACGTATGAAAGAAGCGCGTAACTGCGTTCCTGAGAACAATGTAAGTGTTAAAGAAGCGCTAGAAGCAATTCTGGCACAACCTAAAGCGAAATTTGATGAGTCTGTTGATGTTGCAATCAAATTGGGTGTAGACCCACGTCACGCAGACCAAATGGTTCGTGGTACAATCGCATTGCCAAACGGCACTGGTAAAACTGCACGTGTTGCGGTATTTGCTAAAGGTCCTAAAGCTGAAGAAGCTGAAAAAGCGGGCGCAGATATTGTAGGTGCTGAAGATTTGGCTGAGAAAATCCAAGGTGGCTTCATGGACTTTGACCGTGTTGTGGCAACACCAGACATGATGGGTCAAGTGGGTCGTTTGGGTCGTGTGTTGGGTCCTCGTGGTTTGATGCCAAACCCTAAATTGGGTACGGTAACTATGGATGTGGCTAAGGCTGTTGCAGCGATCAAATCGGGTCAAATTGAAGTGCGTGTAGATAAAGCAGGTGTGGTTCATGCGCCTGTTGGCCGTTGTTCTTTTGATGCTGAAAAACTTAATGAAAATGTTGAGTTTTTGATTTCAGAATTGAACCGTATGAAACCAGCATCTGCTAAAGGTCGTTATATGCAAAGTTTTGTACTTTCTGCGACTATGGGTGCAGGCGTACGCGTGGACTTGGGTACACTTTAATAAGAATTGGTATGCACCGCTTCCTGGGAAGCGGTGCATACAACAAGTTAATCGCATTATGTGATTAAAGAACGATCCGTCCCAGACTACAGGCGCATTTATTTGCTTAATCATGAAAGCCAGTACAGATGGAGTGATAGCTCACTTGCGCGGGTCAAAAATAAGCAAGGAGGTAGAAGTGAATCGGGGAAACAAACAAACTATTGTCGAAGAACTTCATACTGCTTGGTCGGAGTCAGACTCTGCTATTGTTGCACAATACAGTGGTCTGAATGTATCTGCTATGGGTGACCTAAGAAGTCGCTTGCATCATGCAAATGTTAATTTACGTATCGTAAAAAACACATTAGCACGTCGTGCAGCAAAAGGTACAAGTGTCGAAGCAGCTGAAGAATTTTTCACCGGTCCTGTTGCAATTGCATATGGTTCAGACCCAGTGGGTATGGCCAAAGCAATTTCTGACTTTGCCAAAGAGAATAAAGCCTTAGAAATTCGTGGTGGTGTTCTTGATGGAAAAGCGATTGATGCAGCGGGTATCAAAGCATTGGCGAGCTTACCATCGCGCGATGAATTGTTGGCTAAGATGTTGGGCAGCATGCAATCACCGATCAGTGGTTTCGTACGTACTTTGAACGAAATTCCGGCATCATTTGTGCGGACTTTGGCAGCAATACGCGACCAAAAAGAAGCATAAATACAAACCGTATTTATTTTTATAACTAATAAAAAACGCAAGAGGAAACAATTAAAATGGCTATTACAAAAGATGATTTAATCACAGCAATCGAAACTATGTCAGTACTTGAACTTTCTGAGTTGGTATCTGCATTGGAAGAAAAATTCGGCGTATCAGCAGCAGCTCCTGTAGCAGTAGCTGGTGTTGCAGCAGCTGGCGGCGACGCTGGAGCAGCGGAAGAACAAACTGAGTTCGACGTTGTATTGACTGCAGCAGGCGAAAAGAAAATTCAAGTAATCAAAGCTGTTCGTGAAGCAACTGGTCTTGGTTTGAAAGAAGCTAAAGCAGTCGTTGACGGCGCTCCAGGTAACGTGAAAGAAGGTCTTTCTAAAGACGACGCTGAAGCTTTGAAAGCAAAACTTGAAGAAGCTGGCGCAACTGTAGAGTTGAAATAATTAGCGCATTGCGCTTTTTGATTCACGCGTAATTGAAGGCTAATCCCTTAGTAGTTTACTGCTAAGGGTTTGGTCTTTTTCGCGTTTTAGTTTGAGATTGAAAGAAAGATAAGATTTATAAGAAATATTGAGGTCAACACATGGGCAAACAAGCTATTGTTAAACGTATCCGCAAGAATTTTGGTAAAATTGATTCGGTTACACAGATGCCAAATATGCTGCAACTCCAATTGAGTTCATACAGTGAGTTCGTTGGTGTAGGGCAGGGTTCTACAGATATTGCAGGTTCGCGTTTAGCAACTGTATTTGCGTCAGTGTTCCCAATTCGTGATTACTCAGGTGGTGCAGAGCTTCATTTTGAAGGCCTTGAATATATGGCACCTCGCTACGACCTTGAAGAGTGTATTCGTCGTGATATTACTTTTGCTTTGCCGGTGAAAGTGAAGCTCCGCCTTAAGGTGTTTGAGCAAGATGGCAGCAAAGGCAAGAAAAGAAAATTAAAAGAAGTACGTGATCAGACTGTATACATGGGTGAAATTCCTTTGATGACGGATCATGGCTCATTTGTTATTAATGGTACGGAACGTGCTATTGTTTCACAAATGCATAGATCTCCAGGTGTGTTTTTCGACCATGACCGTGGTAAAACGCATGCTTCAGGTAAGCTGTTGTTTAAATCAAGAATTATCCCCTATCGTGGTTCTTGGTTAGATTTTGAATTTGATGCTAAAGACAAGTTGTATTTCCGTATTGATTTACGTCGTAAAATGACAGCTGGTATCTTGCTTAAAGCTTTGGGCTTAAGTACACAAGATATTTTGGATCATTTCTACAAGCGTCGTACATACCAAATTACCAAAGATGGCTATCAAGTGAAATTTGATGCTGATTTATTTTTGGGTAGCCGTGCTGTGCGTGACATCGAAATTGATGGCAAACGTATTGTTGCCGAAGGTAAAAAGATTAACCGTGTAGCGATTAAAAAGCTAAGCGAAGCTGGTGTGGAATGGTTGGATGTTCCTGAAGAAAATGTATTGGGTGAAGTAACAGCTCAGCCTGTGATGTTGGCAGGCGATGAAATGTTGATGGATGCTAACCATGAGTTAACTGAAGAGTCATTGGCAGCATTGCGTACAGCAGGTGTTGAAACTTTTGAATGTTTGTTCATTGATGCATTCCATAGGGGTCCTTGGTTGGCCGATACATTACGTATGGATATGGTGCAGTCTAAAGAAGAAGCACAAGTTGAAATCTATCGTATGATGCGTCCTGGTGAACCACCAACTGTGGAAACAGCAAAAGCATTGTTTGAATCTATGTTCTTTGACAAATCACGTTATGACTTATCACGTGTTGGGCGGATGAAGTTAAATAGCCGCCTGAACATTTCTGATGATGATGTGCCTTTGGATCAAGGTACGTTGCGTGTTGACGATATTCTTTTATCTGTTGATACATTATTGAAATTGCGTGATGGTATTGGCGAAGTGGATGATATTGACCACTTGGGTAACCGTCGCCTTCGTTCTGTTGGTGAGTTGTTAGAAAACCAAATTCGTATTGGCTTGATTCGCATGGAACGTGCGATTCGTGATCGTTTAAGCACGGCTGAAATTGCAGAAATGATGCCTTCTGACTTGGTAAATTCTAAACCTTTGATTGCCTCTGTTCGTGAGTTCTTTGGTTCATCACAATTATCACAATTCATGGACCAAACCAACCCATTGTCTGAAGTAACACACAAGCGTCGCCTTTCGGCACTTGGCCCTGGTGGTTTATCGCGTGACCGTGCTGGTTTTGAAGTACGTGACGTACATCCAACGCATTATGGTCGTCTATGTCCAATTGAGACACCTGAGGGACCAAACATTGGTTTGATTAACTCATTGTCTTCTTTTGCTAAAGTGAATGATTTTGGTTTT
The DNA here is from genome assembly GCF_000744415.1 of Ghiorsea bivora. Lineage (NCBI taxonomy): Bacteria > Pseudomonadati > Pseudomonadota > Candidatius Mariprofundia > Mariprofundales > Ghiorsea > Ghiorsea bivora. Next base: position 78,501 of record NZ_JQLW01000001.1, on the reverse strand, counting down.
ATTGAAACACCATATCGTAAAGTTGAAAAGGGTAGTGTGACCCGTGAAGTAGTGTATTTGTCAGCCATTGATGAAGCAGGACTAATCATTGCCCAAGCCAATGCTAAAGTGAATGATAAGGGTGAGTTTGATGCCGCGTTTATTCAGTGTAGGCAAGATGGCGAATTCTTGATGGTGCCACCTGAAGAAATCGATTATATGGATGTATCACCATCACAAGTGGTATCTGTTTCAGCTGGTTTGATTCCTTTCCTTGAGCATGATGATGCGAACAGGGCATTGATGGGTTCAAACATGCAACGTCAAGCCGTGCCTTTGGTGCGTGCTGAGAAACCACTTGTGGGTACAGGCATGGAAGCTGAAGTGGCACGTGACTCTGGTGTGTCAGCAGTTGCACGCCGTGGTGGTGTGGTTGAGCGTGTGGATAGCTCGCGTATTGTTGTGCGTGTTCATGATGATGAACAAGTTGAAGGCGAGCCTGGTATTGATGTATACCGCTTGTTTAAATACCGTCGTTCAAATCAGAATACATGTTTTAACCAACGTCCGATTGTGAAAGTGAATGATGTGATTGGTAAAGGCGATATTATTGCTGATGGTCCATCAACGGATAGGGGTGAGTTGGCACTTGGTCGTAATGTACAAGTAGCATTGATGCCTTGGCGTGGCTATAACTTCGAAGATGCGATTGTGATTTCTGAGAAACTGGTGAAAGATGATGTGTACACATCCATTCATATTGAAGAGCTTACATGTACAGCACGTCAAACCAAGTTGGGTGATGAAGAAATCACCAGTGATATTCCAAATGTAAGTGAAGATGCACTGCGTCATTTGGATGAGTCTGGTATTGCGTATGTCGGTGCAGAAGTAAAACCAGGTGATATTTTGGTGGGTAAAATTACACCAAAAGGTGAAAGCCAATTGTCACCTGAAGAAAAATTATTGCGCGCCATTTTTGGTGAAAAAGCATCGGATGTTAGGGATTCGTCATTGCGTGTGAAACCTGGTGATGAAGGTGTGGTGATTGATGTTCAAGTATTTACACGCCGTGGTGATGAAAAAAATGACCGTGCCAAATCCATTGAAGAAGCATCGGTTGAGCAGCTTTATACGGATAAAGAAGATGAACGTCGTACTTTAGAAGAAAATGTTCGCTCTCGTTTGCAAGCACTATTGGCAGGCAAAAAAGCGGTGACTGTGAAAGGTTTGAATAAGGGTGATACTATTCCTGATGATCACTTATCCTCATTAACCGTAAAAGACTTGTCTACGCTTTCTGTGGAAGATGACGATATCAACACACAAGTTGCTTCAATCCTAAGTAATATGGATACAGAACGTGAACGTTTAGAAACACGTTTTGAAGAAAAAGTTGCTAAAGTTCGTGAAGGCTCTGAATTAAAACCAGGTGAACTTACCGTCGTTAAAGTATTTGTTGCGGTGAAACGTAAACTACAACCGGGTGATAAAATGGCGGGTCGTCATGGTAACAAAGGTGTGATTTCGGTGATTGTACCTGAAGAAGATATGCCTTATGCCGCAGATGGTCATGCTGTTGATGTATGTTTGAACCCATTGGGTGTACCATCACGGATGAATATCGGTCAGATTTTCGAAGTGCATATGGGTCATGCAGCCAAAGAGTTGGGTCGTCGTTTGGATGAAATGGTGAGAGCAGAAGTTGCTGTTGAAGAGCAGCGGGAGTTCTTGTTAGAAATTTATGAAGGTGATGACAAGGCTTGTGCATCCATCAAAAAAATGGGCAGCAAAGATATTGAAGGCCTTGTAGAAACACTGAAAGGTGGTGTGCCGATTGCCACACCAGTATTTGATGGTGCTAAAGAAGCTGATATTGACAATATGTTGAATTTGGCAGAAGTAGAAGCTGAAGGTCAAATGGTTCTGTATGATGGTTATACAGGTGAAGCATTTGATAGACCAGTCACTGTGGGTCAAATGTATATCTTGAAACTGCATCACTTGGTGGATGAGAAAATTCATGCCCGTTCGACTGGCCCTTACTCATTGGTTACACAACAACCCTTGGGTGGTAAAGCGCAGTTTGGTGGTCAGCGCTTTGGTGAGATGGAAGTATGGGCATTGGAAGCGTATGGTGCATCTTATACCTTACAAGAAATGCTTACTGTTAAAGCCGATGATGTTCAAGGTCGTACGAAGATGTATGAGTCCATTGTTCGCGGTGAAATGACGTTTGAAGCAGGTATCCCTGAATCATTCAATGTGATGGTCAAAGAGATGAATGCTTTGGGTATTGATATGTCCATGGTCAAGAAACCAAAAGAAGGTGAAGGAGAATAATCATGCAAGAATTATTTAAATTATTCCAAAAACCAAGTCGTGTTGAAGACTTTGATGGCCTTCGTGTTGGTTTGGCCAGCCCTGAGAAAATCCGTTCATGGTCTTATGGCGAGGTTAAAAAACCTGAAACCATCAACTACCGTACATTCAAACCGGAGCGTGATGGTTTGTTTTGCGCAAAAATCTTTGGTCCGATTAAAGATTACGAATGTTTGTGTGGTAAATACAAACGTTTGAAACATCGTGGTGTGGTTTGTGAGAAATGTTCGGTTGAAGTGATTCAATCGAAAGTTCGTCGTGAACGTATGGCACACATTGATTTGGCTGCACCCGTTGCACATATCTGGTTTATGAAATCATTGCCTTCGCGTATTGGTTTGATTTTGGATAAAACCTTAAAAGAACTTGAACGCATCTTGTATTTTGAATCTTATGTGGTGCTAGATCCAGGGCTAACCAGCCTTGATCAATACCAATTGCTTTCAGAAGAAGAATATATCGAAGCTTTTGAAGAGTATGGTGAAGAGTTCCGCGCAGCCATGGGTGGTGAAGCTTTACGTGAAATGTTGAAAAACATTGACCTTGAAGAAGAACGCCAATCATTACGTGCACAAATTGCAGCGACCAAAGCTGTAACCAAATTAACAAAACTTACCAAACGTTTGCAAACCATTGAAGCCATGGTGGGTTCAGGTAACCGCCCTGAGTGGATGATTATGGAAGTGATTCCTGTGTTACCACCAGAAATTCGTCCATTGGTTCCTTTGGATGGTGGTCGTTTTGCCACTTCTGACTTGAATGATTTGTATCGTCGTGTGATTAACCGTAATAATCGTTTGAAACGTTTGTTAGAGCTTAACGCACCAGAAATCATTACACGCAATGAAAAACGCATGTTGCAAGAATCTGTAGATGCATTGTTTGATAATGCGCGTCGCTCTAAACCCATCGCTGGTAACAACCGTCGTCCGCTTAAATCATTGTCTGATGTGATTAAAGGTAAACAAGGTCGTTTCCGTCAAAACTTGTTGGGTAAACGTGTAGATTACTCAGGTCGTTCGGTGATTGTGGTTGGCCCTGAGCTTAAACTGCATCAGTGCGGTCTACCTAAGAAAATGGCTTTGGAATTATTTAAACCATTTATCTATCACAAGCTTGAAGTGCGTGAGTTGGCATCAACCATTAAACAAGCACGCAAACTTGTAGAGCAAGGTATTCCTGAAGTTTGGGATATTTTGGCAGAAGTGATTCATGAACATCCTGTGATGCTTAACCGTGCACCAACATTGCATAGATTGGGAATTCAAGCCTTTGAACCCATTTTGATTGAAGGTAAAGCGATTCAATTGCATCCATTGGTTTGTACTGCGTTCAACGCCGACTTTGACGGTGACCAAATGGCAGTTCACGTACCGCTTTCAACAGAAGCACAAATGGAAGCACGTGCATTGATGATGGCATCGAACAATGTGTTGTCACCAGCTACGGGTAAACCTGTGATTGTACCTACGCAAGATATGGTGCTTGGTATTTATTACTTAACACGTGAGCGCCCTTTTGAAAAAGGTGAAGGCACAATTTTTGTTTCACCTGATGAAGTGCAACGTGCTTATGATGCAGGTTCTGTACATATTCATACGCGTATCACATGCCGTATCCGTGGTGCTCGTGAGGAAACCACAGTGGGCCGTGCTATTCTTTCAACTATTTTACCGGAAGAACTACCTTTTTCTAGCATCAACCGTGTGTTGGGTAAAAAAGAGTTGGCTAATCTTATTGAGCAATGTTTTGTGGCAGCAGGTAATAAAGCAACAGTATTGCTAGCAGACCGTTTGAAACATTTGGGTTATACCTTTGCAACGCGTTCTGGTGCTTCGTTCTGTCTTGGGGATGTAATTATTCCTGAGAATAAAGTAACCATGGTTGAAACCACTGAACAAGAAGTGCAAGACGTACAACAGCAGTATAGAGATGGTTTGATTACTGCTGGCGAGCGTTACAATAAGGTAATCGATTTATGGACCAACACCACTGAAAAAGTGGCTCGTGCTATGATGGATAACTTGCAAACTGAGCAAGTAATGTCTCCAGATGGTAAGAAAACAGAATCGATGACCACATTTAACTCAGTTTATATGATGGCTGACTCGGGGGCACGTGGTTCCGCACAGCAAATTCGTCAGTTGGCGGGTATGCGTGGTTTGATGGCAAAACCTGATGGTTCGATTATTGAAACACCGATTACGGCAAACTTCCGCGAAGGTTTGACAGTATTACAATACTTCATCTCTACCCATGGTGCACGTAAAGGTCTTGCCGATACTGCACTAAAAACTGCAAACTCAGGTTATCTAACACGTAGGCTTGTTGATGTGGCGCAAGACTCTGTGATTCGTGAACAAGACTGTGGTACTGCTACAGGCATTACGATTTCTGACCTGGTTGATGGTGGTGAAGTGATTGAAGCGATGTCTGAGCGTGTGCTTGGACGTGTATTGCTTGAAGCAGCGGTTGACCCATTATCAGGTGTAGAAATTGCTGCCGCTGGTACCATGATTAATGAAGACTTGGTTGAGAAAATTGAAGCTTCAAATATTGAATCATTGCGTATTCGTTCAGTGCTTACTTGTGAAGCAGACGAAGGTGTTTGTGCCACTTGTTATGGTCGCGACCTTGGACATGGTACACCTGTAGGCATGGGTGAAGCTGTGGGTGTGATTGCAGCACAATCCATTGGTGAGCCAGGCACACAGTTGACCATGCGTACATTCCACGTGGGTGGTACGGCATCACGTTCGACTGAAGCGGCATCTGTTGAAGCAAAATATAATGGTACGATTCAACTTGAGCATGAAATTGTGGTAACGGATACCCAAGGCGCTGAAATTGTGATTAACCGTCATACAGAATTGTTGGTGATGGATGCAGGTGGTAAAGAAGTTGAACGCCATCGTATTCCTTATGGTGCACGTTTGTTGGTTAAATCAGGTGATGAAGTTGCCCAAGGCAAAACATTGGCTGAATGGGACCCATACACCATGCCATTGATTGCAGAAGTCGACGGTAAAGTTCGTTATGTTGATATTGAAGAAGGCAAAACAATTCGTGAAGAAGTGGATGAAGTAACAGGCATGTCTAGCCGCGTGGTTATTCAAGGCTCTGATGCAGGTTCTGCTGCATTGCGTCCACAAATGCAATTGGTTGATCCGAAGAATCCTGATGATGATCCTATTGTGATTGCACGTACCAATGTTCCAGCACGTTATTTCTTGTCGCCAGGTGCGATTATGAACCGTGAAAATGGTGAAGAAGTTCGTGCCGGTGATGTATTGGCTCGTATTCCTAGGGAAACATCGAAAACCAAAGATATTACGGGTGGTCTGCCACGCGTGGTTGAATTGTTTGAAGCACGCAAACCGAAAAACTTGGCATTTATTGCAGGCGCTGATGGTACGATTGTGTTTGGTAAAGATATTCGCGGTAAACGCCGTATTTATATCGAACCCGATGATGGTGGCGATGCGATTGAGTATCAAATTCCTAAAGGTTCACATATCAGTGTACAAGAGGGTGACCGTGTACGTCGTGGTGAGCGTTTGATGGAAGGTTCACCTGCACCGCATGACATCTTAAAAGTATTGGGTGTGGAAGCATTGTCGAAATACTTAACCGATGAAGTGCAAGAGGTTTACCGTTTGCAAGGCGTGAAAATTAACGACAAACACATTGAAGTGATTGTACGTCAAATGATGCGCCGTGTGCAAATTATGGATCCAGGTGCTTCGACTTATGTGGCTGGTGAACAAGTTGAACGTAAACAGGTGATTCGTTTGAATCGTAAACTTGAAGCTGAAGGTAAACCACCTGTTGTCTTTGAACCTGTATTGCTTGGTATTACCAAAGCATCGTTGAACACTGAATCCTTTATTTCTGCGGCATCGTTCCAAGAAACGACACGTGTGATTACTGAAGCAGCCTTGGCTGGTAAGGTGGATTGGTTAACAGGTCTGAAAGAAAACGTAATTCTTGGTCGTTTGCTTCCTGCGGGTACGGGTATGGCAGTGCGTAATGCACCGAAACCCAAGCAAGATGATGATGACGAAGTTGTGGCTGAGGTCACGGAAGTGGATGTGGAAGTGGTTGAAGCTTCAACAGAAGCCGGTGTCCAAGACGAAGCATAAAACAAAAAAGGCACCTGAGGGTGCCTTTTTTATGATTTCATGAAAGAGTGCGGCATTGTAAAGTTGGTGAGGTGAAACATGATTCAGAAACTCTTTGGAATGTTTTCAAGAGATATATCGATCGACTTGGGCACAGCCAACACGCTGATTTATGTGCGTGGTGAAGGTATTGTGTTGAATGAACCATCTGTGGTTGCCGTCTATGAAGGTGGCGGCCCAAAAAACCGTCGTGTTTTGGCAGTAGGTGAAGATGCCAAACGTATGCTTGGTCGTACACCTGATTCGATTCGTGCAATCCGTCCACTTAAAGATGGTGTGATTGCAGATTTTGTTGTTACCGAAGAAATGCTTAAACAATTTATTCGCAAAGTGCATAAACGTTCATGGGGCATTGCACCACGTATTGTGATTTGTGTGCCTTATGGTTCAACGCCTGTTGAACGTCGCGCCATTCGTGAATCAGCCTTGTCAGCCGGTGCCCGCCAAGTGTTTTTGATTGAAGAGCCGATGGCTGCGGCGATTGGTGCAGATTTACCTGTGACTGAAGCTAATGGATCGATGGTGGTGGATATTGGCGGTGGTACAGCTGAAATTGCAGTGATTAGTTATGGCGGCATTGTGTATTCTAAATCCGTTCGTGTCGGTGGTGATAAGTTTGATGATGCGATTATCAATCACTTGCGCCGTAAGTACAGTTTACTTGTGGGGGCGCCAACAGCAGAGCGTATTAAGATGACATTGGGTAGTGCGTGTGCGCAAGAAACACGCTGCGAAATGAATGTGAAGGGTAGAGACTTAATTAATGGTGTACCTAAAAACTTATTATTAGATGACTCTGATATTTTAGAAGCCTTGATTGAACCAGTGAATTCTATCGTAGAAGGTGTCAAAATATGTTTGGAGCAAACACCACCTGAATTGTCTGCTGATATTGTAGACAAGGGTATTGTGCTTACAGGTGGCGGTGCTTTACTTACAGGTTTAGATACACTGTTACGTGATGAAACAGGCTTGCCCGTTACAGTTGCAGAAAACCCTTTGCATTGCGTTGTTTTAGGCAGTGGCAGAGTGCTTGAGGAACTCGATAAAATGCGTGGCGTTTTATTTGAAGAATGAATGAAAACTTTCGTATAAAATATAAAGTTGCCCACTTTTGGTGGGCAGTTGCGTTTTTATGCATTGTGGTTTTATCGTTTCAATTCCCCGTTGGTCAAAAACTTAATATTGCGGCAGCACCGTTGATTCATATGGTGCAAACCCCTGTGCGTTGGTTGCATGATTTATCATTGTGGTTTGATTCGTCTAGCGCGTTACAACAACGGGTGTTAAATTTACAAGAAAAAGTTGATAAACAAGCATCCCTGCGCCAAATCTTAGCGACGGTTAAAGCAGAAAATAAGCAGCTAAGGCGTTTATTAAAGGTTACTCAACTTGATGGTTATATTTGGCAGGTTGTACCCGTGGTGAGTCGCAGCCAAGAAGAAAAAAGTCGGCGTTTGATGGTGCAGGCATCGGGTATACATAAAGATGATATTGTGGTGTCCCATGAAGGTTTGGTGGGGCTGGTTGATGAAGTGGATGCAGAATATGCTGTGGTGCGCACTATTCTTGATGCATCCATTGCTGTACCTGTAACCAAGGCGGGTACTCAGATGGCAGGTTTAGTGCGTGGTGACGGTGAGCATCTGCTTGTTGATTTTATACCAAGAGCCAAGGCCCCGAATGTTGGTGACCTCTTGGTGGCGAGTGGTGCAGGCGGTGTTTTCCCCGTAGGTTTACCTGTTGCTGTGGTTGAAAAGGTAAAAGCTGTAGCTGGTGGGGTATTTGTTGAAGTGATTGCCAGCCCTGTTGCATATTGGCAACGTGATGCGTGGTTGGCCATTGCAAGTAAACATCATGAACACTGAGAAGATGCTTATACCATCAGTCTTGCTGAGTGCGTTTGTAGGTCTGATATGTACAATGGCTTTCTCAGGTGATTGGAGCCAGCCAGATTGGAGTTTGGCATTATTGCTGGCGGTGTTGCTAAGTAAACCACAAACCTGGATTTGGCTTTTGCCAAGTGTAGGTCTGCATGATTTATTTTTATATTGGTCGGTATGGGGGGTGTTCCCCTTTACGATTCTTTCAGCAATTCTTATTTTTTATACAGACAAGAAAATCGGGCCGGGTCAACCACAGCGATGGGCTGCACTGGTGTTGCATATTTATGCCTTGTGGTTGACAGGTCTGGATGATTTCAGTTTATTTCTTACCTTAAGTTTAAGTGTTTGGTTGTGGTTTGTGTTTTCATCAAGCAGAGAGAAGGTCTATGTGGAACCAGCTTGAGGTTCGCCAGCGTTATGATCAACGCATTTACATATTTATGGTGTTGCTCGTCTGCCTAATGCTGTTGTTGTTGGGGCGAATGATTCAATTGCAGTGGGTACAATACTCAAAACATTTTACACAGTCTGAAGATAATCGAATTCATATTTCTCCAGTATTACCAACGCGTGGTATTATGATGGATAGGTTTGGACAAGGTCTGGCTGTTAATGAAGTATCGTATAAAATCACCTTGGTTCCCGAGCGTGTGGAAAATTTAACATCAGTTTTTTCTTCACTGCAACAATTGTTAGGTTGGTCAGACAAACAAATTCAACGCATGCAGAAACGCGTTCATCGCGCACGTTCTGACAGGGCTGTTTTGCTCATGGACCAATTGACATGGTCAACCGTTGCACCACTTGCGGCGCGTTTACACAAGTTTTCTGGCGTGGATGTGGTGGCAGGTACCCATCGCTATTATCCGCATGCGATACAAACATCACACATGGTAGGTTATTTATCTCTGGTTCGAGATGTGGACATTAAAGAAGGATACTTGCGTATGGAATATGTTGGACGCAGTGGCCTTGAGCGTATTTTTGAGAAACGGTTGCATGGTCATTTGGGTTATAGGCATGAAGAAGTGGATGCCAAAGGTCGGCGGGTAGCGTTATTAAAGACAATTGCTCCCATTACAGGTGAGAATATTCAGCTAAGCTTAGATGTGGAATTGCAAAATGTAGCTGCCAAAGCATTGGGCAAACGAACGGGTGCTGTGGTGGTGATGGATGTTCATACTGGAGAAGTATTAACGTTATTGAGTCAGCCTGGATATGATAGTAATAAGTTTATAACGGGGCTTGAAACAGCACAGTGGAATGCATGGCTGAATGATGTGCAGCGCCCGCTTTTAAACCGCACAACGCAAGCTGCGTATCCACCCGGGTCGACTTTTAAGATGATACCGAGCTTTGCAGGTTTAGCCCAAGGTTTAAAATTGGCAAGGGGCTCAACCCAATGCCCAGGTTATATTGAGCTTGCCGACCGCAAAATTCGCTGCTGGAAGAAACAAGGGCATGGTCATGTTGATATGCATGATGCACTTGTTCACTCTTGTGATGTATATTTTTATGAAATGGGTGATGCACTGGGTATGAGTCGGTTAACCCAAGAAGCCAAGATGTGGGGGTTTGGAGAACGAACCGGTATTCATTTGCCACCTGAATCTAAAGGTCTTTTGCCCAAAGAGCGACCTGGTATGGGGAGAAGAAGCTGGTACCGTGGAGAAACGATGATTACAGCTATTGGACAAGGTGCAGTGACAGTAACACCTATACAGATGGCAAGGTTTGCGGCTGCTATTGCTAATGGTGGTAAGATTTTACGACCTTTGGTGGAGAAGAATAAACCGATACATGTTGTGCGAACACTAGATATTAAAGCAAGTCATTTAAAAATAGTGCGTCAGGCGATGCGTGATGTGGTTGCAGACCCGAGAGGCACGGCTCACCGCGCATTATCGCGCGCAAAATGGACGGTTGCAGGCAAAACGGGTACGGCACAAGTGGTGATGATGGCAAATGATGAAGCAAGAACATCATCGGATGCGGCGAATCATCAAGATCACGCCTGGTTTATGGGTTATGCGCCTTTTGAAAACCCTGAAATTGCAATAGCAGTATTTGTAGAGCATGGCGGGCATGGTGGCAGTTCTGCGGCGCCTGTCGCACGTGCGGTTATCGATGCTTGGGCAGAAAAACAGCGTGTTATTCATGAGCAGGTTAGCCCATGAATATATTTCAGCGCTTAGACCGTGTGTTACTTTTGTGTTTACTGTCTCTTGCCGTGATTGGGATGGCAACGTTATATGGGGCTGTGCATGCTGGAGATTTATCCATTTGGTATAAGCAGGGGGTATACTGGCTGCTTGGTATTGGGGCATTTACAGCGATGTGTTTTATTCCGATTCGTATGGTGGGTATGTTGGTATGGCCTGTATATTTGTTCGCTTTGTTGATGCTGATGTTGGTACCCTTTGTGGGGGATGTGCAAATGGGGGCAAGGCGTTGGATTAACTTGGGTTTTGCCAATATTCAACCATCAGAGTTGATGAAGTGGGCGCTGGTCTTACTTTTGGCTTATTGGTTTGCGATGCGTGAAGCATCATCTTTGAGAGCGCTTGGCGCTGCTTTAATGTTTGTGGGGGTGCCAGCAGGTTTGATTGTGATTCAGCCTGATTTAGGTACAGCGTTAGTGTTGTGTTTGGCGGCTTCAGCGATTATTTTGATGGCAGGTTTCCCTTGGAAGTGGTTTTTAGGTCTAGTGGCAGTTAGCCCTATCGCACTCTATGTTTTGTGGCACAATATGTTGGACTATCAAAAGGGCAGAGTGCTGAGTTTTCTTAACCCCGAGTTGGACCCTTTAGGTAAAGGTTATCATGTGATTCAATCATCTATTGCCATTGGTTCAGGGGGCATTTTTGGTAAGGGTTATCTTGAAGGAAGTCAGTCACGGTTACACTTTTTACCAGAGCAACACACCGATTTTATTTTTGCCGTGTTGGCAGAGGAAGGTGGGCTGATGGCATCATCGGTATTGTTTTTGTTGTATGGGGTTTTGATAACACGAATATTAACCATTGCACTTCGTGCGCATAGCCGTTTTGCAGGTTTAGCATGTGTGGGTATAGCATCTATCTTTACATTATATGTTTTTGTGAATATTGGTATGGTTTCAGGCATGTTGCCTGTGGTTGGCGTGCCTTTACCCTTTATTAGTTATGGTGGATCTGCGCTATTAAGTATGCTGGTAGCCCTAGGGCTTGTGATGCGGGTAGCCATTGAATCCGATGGGCAAGTCAGTTGGCAACGCCCGACAAGTCCCTTAACTTGAGCCTTATTGATGGCTTGACGCTAGATAACAATCGTTTATGCTTTGTCTAGATAAAGAGGGAAGGGGAGATGATAATGAAAAAAATAATGGTTGTTTTGATGTTTTTAATGTCAATGATGTTGGCTGGTGAAGTATATGCTGGGGATATGGTCAATGTGAATACTGCAACGGCAGCACAATTGGAAATGGTTAAGGGTGTTGGTCCGAAAACTGCAGCGGCTATTGTTGCCTACAGAACAGAACATGGTAATTTTTCTAGTGTGGCTGGATTAACAGCTGTTAAAGGTGTTGGTGATAAGAAGTTACAAAAAATTGCTGATGGTTTAACGGTGGATCAAAAGCATTAACTTAAAAAGCAGTAAGTTAAACAGGCGGGCAATGCCCGCCTGTTTTATTTTTGAAGTACATTGAGAGTGGGATGGTGTCATGCAGGGAAAGACTGTTGCGGTTGTAGGTTTGGGTTATGTAGGGCTTCCTTTGGCGCTGGCTTTTGGTCGGGTGATGAACACTGTAGGTTTCGAAATATCGCATGATAAAATCAAGGCGTACCAGCAGGGTTATGACCCAACAGGGGAAATGGATAAGGTGTTGTTTTCCCAAGCAGAATACCTTAGTTATTCGACCAATGCTAAAGATATTAAGCAGGCAGCGTTTGTGGTTGTTGCAGTGCCTACACCCGTAGATAGGGCGCATCAACCTGATTTAACAGCAGTAAAAAATGCAACGGCCATGGTGGGTCAAAACCTTAAACAAGGGACAATTGTGATTTTTGAATCTACAGTCTACCCTGGGGTGACGGAAGATGTGTGTGTTCCTATTTTGGAAAAAGAATCTGGGTTGAAGTGCGGGGAGGGTTTTAAAGTTGGTTACTCTCCTGAGCGGGTGAACCCTGGTGATAAAGTGCATAGGCTTGAGACCATTGTGAAGGTCGTTTCAGGGCAAGATGAACACACTTTAGAGCAAGTTGCACAGCTGTATGAGCAAGTCATTGAAGCAGGTGTGTATCGCGCTCCAACCATTAAAGTCGCAGAAGCCGCAAAGGTGATTGAAAATACCCAGCGCGATTTAAATATTGCCTTGATGAATGAGCTTGCTGTCATTTTTGATAAAATGGACATTGATACCCAAGATGTGTTGGATGCGGCAGGCAGTAAGTGGAATTTTTTACCTTTTAAACCGGGTTTGGTTGGCGGACACTGTATTGGTGTTGATCCTTATTATTTGACCTATAAAGCCGAAATGATGGGTTACCAGCCCGATGTGATTTTGGCAGGGCGACAAATCAATGATGGTATGGGTAAGTTTATTGCGGGCGTGACCATCAAAAAAATGATTGATGCAGATTGTAAAATCAAAGGTGCCAAGGTGTTGGTGCTTGGCATTACATTTAAAGAAAACTGCGAGGATATTCGTAATTCTCGGGTGATTGATGTGATTGAAGAGTTGCAGTCTTTTGGTGTAAATGTGCAAGTGTTTGACCCTGTGGCAGATGCTGATGAAGTGAAAAAGATATATGATATTGAATTGGTTCAGTTGAATGAGCTTGATGCTGTGCAGGCTGTTGTGGCAGCAGTTCCGCATGATGAAGTTATGCGCATAAATATTGAGGCTTTGGCAAAAAAAGGCAAACAAGGTATGCCGTTTTTAGATGTGAAATCGGCTTTTGCTAAACATAAACTTACACAGGCAGGTTTTACGGTATGGCGATTATGATTTTTCCAGTAGATACGGAGAGGGGTTGGATATGATGAGTTCAGAGAATGTCATCTGGCATATGCACCATATCACCAAAGATGATAGGGCGAAACAAAAGCAACAGCGCCCATGCATTTTATGGTTTACGGGGTTGAGCGGCTCAGGGAAATCAACCATTGCCAGCGCTGTGGAGCAAAAGCTTTTTGAGTCAGGCTATCATACATACTTATTGGATGGAGATAATGTGCGTCATGGGCTGAATAAAGATTTGGGCTTTTCCGATGAAGATAGGGTTGAAAATATTCGCCGGATTGGTGAGCTTTCAAAATTGATGGTGGATGCTGGTTTATTGGTGATGACAGCATTTATTTCACCCTTCAAGTCGGATAGAAGAATGGTGAGAAGTTTGGTGCAAAACCATGAGTTTATTGAAGTATATATGGAAACCGCATTAGAAGAGTGTGAGCGTAGAGACCCAAAGGGTTTATATAAAAAAGCACGCAAAGGTGAAATCAAGAACTTTACAGGTATTGATTCTGAGTACGAAGTGCCAGAGTGCCCTGAGGTTGTGCTGAATACCGTAGCTAACAGTATTGAAGAGTGTGCCGATCAAGTGATTGACTACCTAAGAGTTAATAAAATGATTTCTTGATGAGTTTGTTGGTTTGAATCTTGAATTGCTTATTTTGAAGAGAGTGGAAAGCTTTAGTAGCGTTGGACTTTTGGAGCAGGCGAACGGATGTGCGCCTATTTTTTTATTTAGGATGTTTAGTGAAAGTTATTTGTCGTGAAGTAGTAATTGGGTCGAAGGGTATTGGCTCAAAGGCGTAAGAGGTTGGACTATATGGGAAAAATGATTGCAGTGACTGGCGGTGCAGGTTTTATTGGGTCTGCATTGATTAGGCACTTGATAAGTAATACGAACTACTCAGTGGTGAATATTGATAAATTAACATATGCTGGGAATATAGAGTCAATTGCAGAAGTTGCTGGCAGCTCACGGTATCATTTTGAGAAGTATGATATATGCGATGGTTTGGAAGTCCGACGAATATTTAAGCAGTACCAACCAGATATCATTATGCACCTTGCTGCGGAGTCTCATGTTGACCGATCAATTGATGGTCCTGGAGCGTTTGTTCAAACTAATATTATTGGTACATATACATTGCTTGAAGCTACCAGAGAATATTGGTTAACGCTTGATGCTCAAAAGAAAGAAAGGTTTCGTTTCCATCACATCTCAACTGATGAAGTATATGGTGACCTTGAAGGACTGGATAGTTTCTTTACCGAGGATACGCCTTATGCGCCAAGTTCACCATATTCGGCGAGCAAGGCAAGCTCTGATCACCTTGTGCGAGCTTGGCAACGAACTTATGGGCTTCCAACATTGGTAACGAACTGTTCAAACAACTATGGGCCATATCATTTTCCAGAGAAGCTTATCCCTTTGGTTATCTTAAATGCGCTTGAAGGCAAACCTCTGCCTGTTTACGGCCAAGGAGAACAAATTAGAGATTGGCTTTATGTTGAGGATCATGCTCGGGCTCTTGCGTTAGTTGCTGGGCAAGGTGAGATAGGGGAAACATATAATATTGGTGGGCACAATGAAAAGAAAAATATTGAAGTGGTTCGGTTGATTTGCGAGCTGCTCGAAGAGCTGGCACCACATAAACCTAAAGGCGTGTACCAATACACAGATTTAATTACTTTTGTCTCGGATAGACCTGGTCATGATATGCGTTATGCTATTGATGCGAGCAAAATTGAGCGTAAACTTGGCTGGAAGCCAGAGGAAACATTTGAGTCAGGGCTGAGGAAAACTGTGGAATGGTACTTGAGTAATAAGCAATGGTGCCAGCATGTTCAAGATGGTTCCTATCAAGGAGAGCGTTTGGGAGAATCGGCATGAAGGGAATTATATTAGCAGGCGGTTCAGGTACTAGGCTTTACCCTGTCACAAAAGGTGTGTCGAAGCAGTTGTTACCAGTGTATGACAAGCCAATGATTTATTATCCCTTGTCTGTTTTGATGCTGGCGGGTATCCGAGAGGTACTCATGATTACGACGCCTCATGACCAGCAAAGTTATATGAACTTGCTTGGAGATGGCTCATATTTTGGTATTCAGTTAAGTTATGCGGTACAAGAAAGTCCTGACGGGCTAGCCCAAGCCTTTATTATTGGTGAAGACTTTATTGGTAATGATTCGGTTTGTTTGGTTTTGGGTGATAATATTTTCTGGGGACAAGGCTTTAGCCCTAAGCTTATGGATGCCGCGGAAAGAGAGTTTGGTGCGACGGTGTTTGGTTATCAGGTTTTAGACCCTGAACGGTTTGGTGTAGTTGATTTTGATGCTGAGGGTAAGGCACTGTCGATTGAAGAAAAACCTGAAAACCCCAAGTCCAACTATGCTGTAACAGGTCTTTATTTTTACGATAACCAAGTGGTTGAGATAGCAAAGTCTGTCAAGCCTTCTGTTCGGGGGGAGTTGGAAATATCATGCGTCAACCAAGCTTATCTGGAGCGAGGGGATTTGCATGTTGAGGTCTTGGGGCGTGGTTTTGCTTGGTTGGATACAGGTACACATGAAAGTTTATTGGAAGCTGCATTGTTTGTTGAAACAATCGAAAAACGTCAAGGTTATAAGATTGCTTGCCTAGAAGAGATTGCGTGGCATCAAGGCTGGCTTTCTGATGAAGATGTTAAAAGGGTGGCTGCAGACTTATCCAAAAATAGCTATGGACGCTATTTGAGTTCGCTTGTTGAAGGTAAACTATGAGCTTGATGCAAATAGTAGATTTTCAAGTCCTAGGGGATGACAGGGGATCTTTGGTTGCCTTAGAAACAGGGAAGGAGATTCCCTTCGATATAAAGCGGGTATATTATATTTTTGGGACAAACCCAGGTGTTGCACGAGGATTTCATGCTCATAAAGCCTTAAGGCAAGTTGCGGTTTGTGTGAGTGGAAGCTGTCGCTTTGTGCTGGATAATGGTCGGCGTAAAGAAGAAGTGGTGTTGGCATCACCAAACCACGGCTTATTGATTGAGCATATGATGTGGCGTGAAATGTATGATTTTAGTGAAGATTGTGTATTGATGGTGTTGGCTAGTGAGCACTATGATGAATCTGATTATATTCGGGACTATGATGAGTTTATCAAAGAAGCAAGTTAATATTCATGCTCTGGCAAATGTGCAAAGTGAGCACATTGGGAAAGGCACATATGTTTGGCAATATTGTGTTGTTCTCCCAGAAGCTAAGATAGGTGAGAACTGCAATATCAATGCATTTGTGCTCGTGGAAAATGATGTTTCTATTGGGGATAACGTTACAATTAAGTCAGGTGTTCAGGTTTGGGATGGCTTAAGGATTGCAGATGATGTTTTTATTGGCCCGAATGTCACGTTTACCAATGACTTTCTGCCTAGATCAAAAGTAAGGCCTGCACATTTTCTAAATACGCATATTGAAAAGAACGCTTCTATAGGTGCGAATGCAACCATTATTGGGGGTGTTACTATTGGTGCATTTGCTATGGTTGGCGCGGGTAGTGTTGTGACCAAGGATGTGCCTGCTCATGCTTTGGTTTATGGGAACCCTGCAGTTCAGAACGGTTGGGTTTGTATATGTGGAAAGAAATTACAGTTTGATGAACATAATTGTACGGTGTGCTGTGATAAAAAATATATTGCAAAGAACTTGTGCTTAGAGGTTAGTTGATAAATGCTTGTTGCGCGAGAAAGGTTAGGGGTTTAAATAGGATATGAAAGTACCATTTTTGGACTTGAAAAGCCCATTTGTTGAACTGCAGGCTGAGTTGAATAGTGCATATGAGCATGTTATGTCTTCGGGCTGGTATGTGAATGGGTCAGAAGTATCTTCTTTTGAGAAGGATTTTTCTGCGTTCTGCGGTTCCAATTTTAGTGTGGGCGTTGGCAACGGGTTAGATGCGCTGGTGTTGATTCTTCGCGGCATGAACATTGGCGAAGGAGATGAAGTAATTGTTCCCTCTCATACATTTATTGCAACATGGTTGGCAGTGTCTCAAGTAGGTGCAATACCAGTACCTGTTGAACCAGACGAAATAACATACAATATCAACGCTAGCCTGATTGAGAGTGCGATAACAAAAAAAACGAAGGCGGTTATTGCTGTTCACCTTTATGGTCAGCCTGCAGATATGGATGCGATTAATACGGTTGCTAAAAAACATGGTTTGAAGGTTATTGAAGATGCAGCGCAAGCACATGGTGCGCGATACAATGGACATCGTGTTGGAAGCTTAGGGGATGCTGCTGCTTTTAGCTTCTACCCGGGGAAAAATCTTGGTGCATTTGGTGATGGAGGAGCCGTTGTCAGCTCTGATAAAACGTTGACTGAAATGGTTCGCATGTTAAGCAATTACGGTTCAAAGATTAAGTATGAACATGATGTACAGGGTGTGAACTCAAGGCTTGATGAATTACAGGCTGCAATGTTGCGCGTAAAGCTGAAGGTGCTGGATGAATGGAATAAGCGGCGGCAACAGGTTGCGTCGAGTTACTTGTCATCATTTCAGGGGATTAGTGATGATTTAATCTTACCCGAATGCGCTCAAGGTGCCGAACATGTTTGGCATTTATTTGTATTGCGCCACCCTAAGCGTGATCAGGTTTGCCGTTATATGCGAGAACAGGGCGTGGAGACATTAATTCATTATCCGCATGCATGCCATAAAACAAAAGCATATGTAAACTACAAGCACCACTTGCGAGTAAGTGAAATGCTGGCTGAGCAAGTGTTTAGTATTCCAATGGGGCCACACCTAGCTGCTGAAGGTGCAGAGCGTGTGGTTGAGGTTGTTAAGAAGGCGTTGGTACATGTATAGTCGAAAAGTTGTGGTATACCGCCCGAGGTTTAAAGAAAATTTTATTCAAGGAATGCTTGCGGAGATAGGAGACTTATGGCGTAGCCGGTATGTGGGTGTAAACTTGTTTCGTGTGAAGCTATCAGAGCGTTATCAAGGCTCGGTTCTGGGAGTATTGTGGTCTGTGATTACGCCAGTTGTGATGATGGTGATTATGGCTATAATTTTTCCGCTGATTATGAAGATGAGAGTAGAAAACTATGTAGTATATTTGTTTTCTGGTTTAGTTGTGTTTCGTCTTCTTTCTAGTACGATTAGTATGGGTAGCAATGCCGTTGTTGGCTATAAAGCGCTGATTTCAAAAGTTGCCTTGCCCTCGATGCTTTACCCTACAGTAATTGTTGCCGTTGAATTTGCGAATTTTTTATTAGTAATGGTCGCATTGCACTTTGTTGCACTAGCTTTTTCTTTTGAAATTAACACACACCTTTTATACTTGTTTGTATCAATAGTGATTACATTGTTTTTTTGCATTGGGTTAGCTTCATTGCTTAGCCTTTTTGTTGTTTACTATAGAGATATTAAGCAAATATTAGAAATGGCTGTGCAAGGTTTATTTTACCTAACTCCGATTGTTTATCCAATTATGATGGTTCCAGAAAAATACCATGTATTCATGGAGTTTAATGTGATGTTTCAATTTGTAAGGCTTTTTCATCAAGCAATATATAGCTCTTCCCCTCCTGTTTGGGGCTATATGGTTGCTCCGTTGGGTCTAGCGATAGTTGTGTTCTTACTTGGCTTGGCCATGCATAGGCGCCTGGGCAGGCAACTCGTATTTAGGTTATGATTATGAATCAAAGTAGTGCAGTAGGTATTAATGTTGATAACTTAAGCGTGACATTTATGCGTCATGCAGGTTTAGCATCGTCATTTAGGGAGACTTTAAACCGTATATTACGCAGAGAACAGGTTGGACCCAAGAGCTTTCTCGCATTAGATCATGTTAATTTTAGTGCGTCAGAAGGAGAGAGGGTTGCTATTGTTGGTCATAATGGTGCAGGTAAGTCTACACTCCTCAAGTGTATCGCTGGTATTTACCCGCCTACTGAGGGTATGATTGAAGTGAATGGTATGATGATTCCTTTGCTTGAGCTTGGTGCTGGTTTTTCTATGGCGATGAGTGTACGGGAAAATATTTACCTGAATGGAGCAATCCTAGGTTTGCCTAAAGAAAAAGTACAAGAGCTTGAAGGAGATATTCTAGCATTCTCTGAATTGGGCAATTTTTCTGATCAGCCCATGATCAGTTTATCATCTGGGATGAGAAGTAGGCTGGGTTTTAGCGTGGCATCATTTTTAAACCCTGAAATACTGCTTTTAGATGAGGTCTTTGCGACAGGTGACGTGGCTTTTGTGAAAAAGGCAAAGGCAAAAATGGAAGAGATGATCGATAACTGTAAAATTGTACTCATGGTTTCACACCAAGAATCCATTATTAGAGATGTATGCAATAGAATGGTGGTGATGGATCATGGTAAAATAGTAAAAGATACCTCAATTGATGAAGGTTATGAATTTTACCATAAGTTAATTAACGTTTAATTGAGGTAAGAATGGAAAAGTTTTTTATGTTTACGCAGGGGAGAACAGGTTCTACTGCTATTATTGATGAGTTAAATAAGCACCCTGAAATAGCCTGTTTACAAGAGCTTTTTATTCCAAAGGTGAATGCTCCGATATTGATGGATGCTCATGAAAAGTATGCTGAAAATTTCTTGGAGCACGTTGATAGCCCTTATCCTTTGGTGCCTTTTGAGGTGTTTCGTTTGCAGTATAAGAAAGTTTTTTCCTTTCCTATGGATGTATACAGGCGTTCAGGTAAGTTTAAACGTTTCGGGCAGATAATGTTAGATTATCTAGATGCTATAGAGCAATATGGTAAGGAGCAGGGGGCGACTGCAGTTGGGTTTAAAGCATTAACAAATCATGTTGATGCACACCCTGGTATTTTAGAAAAGCTACGTCAGGGTGATTACCAAGTGCTTTATTTGGAAAGAAAGAACGTTGTGAATAAGGTTCTATCTGGCGTTGTGGCTGAACAACGCGGTGTTTACAACCGCAAAGACTTTGTTGTGCCGGAAGAGACTTACACTATAGATTTGGATGACTTTATACTTAAGGTTCAATGTACGGTAGAGGGTGTTCAGACAGAGAAGAAAATGCTCAAGAGTGCAGGGTTTCCTCTTCTAGAAGTCAGTTATGAAGACTTTGTTGCAGATAGAGAAGCTTTTTTTACACCTGTTTTTGAGTTTCTTGGGGTTGAGTATAGGCTACCAACTCAATCGGATTATTCAAAAATGATTAATAAACCTATCCATGAGGTTGTTGAGAATTACACCGAGTTTGCAGCTAGGGTGCACGAGCTTGGCATGGGAGATATGCTTGCATGACAAGTTGTAAAAAGTTTATTGTTTTTACTCGGGGAAGGACAGGTTCGACTGCAATTGTTGATGAAATTGATTCACATACAAAGGCACTCTGCCTTCAGGAACCTTTTATCCCTTTAGAAGGTATAAAAGAGTTAATGAAGGCTCTAGAAAGTGGAGAGTCGTATGAGTCTGTAAGTAAAACTCGAAAGTTTGTTCCATTTGAACTGTGGTTAAAGCAATGGAGGATCTTTTGTTTTCTCCGGAAACGCTTTTATTGGAGAAGATTGAGGCTTGTTGGAGAAAAGGGCATTTTGAGAAGCTATCTTCGAGATTTAGAATTGAATGCGATAAATAAAGGAATGGAAAGGAAGGTCGCTTTTGGATTTAAACTTTTAGTGAACCACTTGGATAACTGGCCAAAGCTTTCAGAGGTCTTATATGAAGGTGGATATGTAGTTGTATACTTGGAAAGGAAGAATGTTGTAAGAAAGGTGCTGTCGGGTATCGTGGCATCAAAAAGAGGCGTTTATAACAGGAAGAACTTCCAACATGTGAGTGAGAATTTTGAAATAGACTTGGATGATTTTGAAATGAGAGTGCGGTCTGAGTTAGTTTTGGTTGAAAAAGAAAAAGATATGCTGAGGAAAGTTGGCTTTGATTTACTGTCGGTTTCATATGAAGACTTTTTACAGAATCGTAATACGTTTCTTCGAGAGTTGTTTGAGTTTATCGGAGTAGACTTTGAACTTCCAAAAGAGTCTGAGTACTCTATAATGATAAAAGATATGAAGTCTACTGTTTCTAATTATGAAGCCTTGTTAGAAAGAGTGGAGACAATGGGATTGAAACACCTCTTAGAATCATGATTGAACAGGTAAGTAAGCCTCTTAGTATCATCGCTTTTATTCATACATATCAAGCTGATGGTGAGTTTGACCCTTATATGGTTTCAGTAGTGAAAGGGTTTGAGAGTATCGGTTTAAATGTGCATGTTATACGCACAAATGATCTTGTTCCTAGTCTAGCATCAACGCATATAGGCGTTGGGGTTAATATAAATAAGCTGGTTGATTTTATTAATTATTTAAACCCGCTATTTATATTCACAACAAACCGTGGCGGCATCACACAAGAGATTATGTCGCAAACTGAGTGCCCTATTATTACTAGAATGGTTGATTTGGTTCCATTTTACCATCAGGGCGGTTTAGGTTATCCATTGTTTTGTGATAGAGATTATGTGTTTGTACCTACACTAGAAAGTGTTAAAAGCTTTGAGCAGCAACACCCTATTTTGAAAGGTAAGGTGTCATATCTTCCTTTCGCAACAGACCCTTCGGCTTTTGTGCGTTATTGTGGTGTTGAAAAGGATATTTCAGTTAGTTTTGTAGGTACTTATTTTTATGCGGACTTAATCACCAATATTTTATCAGACTTGAAGAATGCTCCCAGACTAAGGTCGACCTTTCTTAAGCTTAGTGATGATATCAAAAATAATTTCCATATAAATTTTGAAAAGCTTAGTTATAGCCATGATATTGAGGTATTATGTAAAGAGTTGGGTGTAGATTCTGAGTTTTTGCGTATGCAAATTTCTAATGTGCATGCTTTAAATAAGCGCGTTCATTATTTAGATGCAGTGGTTGATATGGGTTTGAAATTATTTGGTACATCCAACTGGGTGCAGGTTAGCCAGTTTTCAATGAGGCTTTTACAAAGTTTTCAATTTGATGAGTTTATTGATAGCCGAGATAAGCTTATCAAGCTTTATCAGCGTTCTAGGATAGCCTTGAATATCCCTCATCATCAGGCAGGAGCAGGGATGCCATATCGTGTATATGATATTATGGCATCAAGTGCATTACTTATTACAGAGTACCACAAAGACTCTGAGCTGTTCGTGTTATTTGGTCAAGATATGCCCGTCCCTATGTATAAGAATGCTACAGAGCTACGCGAGTTGGTTGCCTACTTCCTCGAGCATGAAAGTGAGCGAAGGGCAATTGTTGAACAGTGCAATCAGTTGATTAAAGACAAGGGTATAACTTTTGAGCATAGAGCGAAGTCTTATTGTGATGAGGCAGGAGTTCGGCTTGATAGTAGTCTAAGCGGATCAGTGTCATACCTTCAGTTCCGAGGTGGTAGATGGGTTAGTAGCTCAGATATTACTGGTGAGGCTGAGAAAATTACGAGAGCAATGCTTATTGAGGCAAGGCTTTACAGTTCAAGTCAGTGGTTCCTTCCATATAATGTTATTAAAATGTGGGAGCCTAGAGTGAAGGTGTTGTCCGTGGAGGGTGATAATAAAGCTGAGAGTAAGATGACTTTTATAAAAGCAAGGGCTATTGTATATAAGCTCAAAGCTTTTGCAAAATGGGTTGTTCCTTTTCGTTTGTTTCAAGTGTTAGAGGCTCTGCTTAGGAGGTCATAATGGATATTGTATTTGTTGCTGGCCTACCAAGAAGTGGTACTACTTTAATCTCAGGTCTACTTCAGGGTGAGGAGGCGTACCCGATGTTGCCAGAGTGTATATACCTTACGCGTATTATTTCTTTATGTCATAAAATAAAGACATACCCTGATAAAACAAGATTCACTTCTTTTATTAAGAGTAATGAGGGTGCTTATGAGCTGGCACACTTTACAGGTTGTAAAGTAGACATGGACAACCCTTATTCAAAGCGTTCTTTTGAGTTTGATAAAGCAAATCTTTTTTCATCTGTGAATTACGGTAGTGATATTACAGCAGCTTCGCTAAGGTGGCTTGAAAAAGATTTATCGGAGGCTGAGGTATCTCAGGTTGAAGAGATGTTTGCAGGTGTAATGGCTTGGGGGAATTATGAATGATGTCTGTGTGGATTAGGGAAGCTTTTAGTTTATGACGCTCATTAAGACATCGGTATTATCCTTCGTTGCTACAGTTTTTAAAATATCGTTTGGTTTAGTGGTGAATAAGTTGCTTGCTGTTTATGGCGGAGCTTCGGCAATTGCGCTTGTGGGGCAGTTTCAAAATATTCAGGCTTCTTTGGTGGGCATAGCAACGGCAGGCTTCGGGCAAGGTCTTATAAAATACTTGGCAGAATTTAAAAAGGATGCTGCTAGGTGTAAATATATTTTTGCAACAGCAGTCAAGTTAGTTTGTTTGCTGTTGCTTCCACTTTCAATCTTAGTGTTTGTATTTTCCAGCAATTTGTCAGAGCTTTTATTTAGTACAAGTGAGTATGAAACCTGGTTGCAGGGGTTATCTGTAAGCCTTGTTCCTGCGGCATTAGGTTTATTGTTTGTATCGGCACTTAACGGTCTTGGGGAGATTCGATACTTAACGTTAATTGGTGTGATAAGTAGTCTCCTAGGGATAGGGCTGGCTCTTTTTTTAATTCCTGAGTGGGGGGCATCAGGAGCTGTTGCAGGCCTTTTGCTAACGCCTGTTTTTGTTTTAATTCTTTCAATATGGTACTTATCTAAAGTGCTTTTTTTTTCTTGGGGTTGGCTTTGGGAAAGTGTAGACAGCGAGAGTTCTCGTCGTTTAGGAAAGTTTGCTTTGATGGCATTAACAACTGCCGTCAGTGTGCCTTTAGCGCATATTTTTATACGAATCTATTTGGGAGAGTCAGTCTCCATTGAAGGAGCGGGACTATGGACAGGGTTGTGGAGGGTGTCGGAAGCATATCTGTTGGTGATAACCATGACGTTATCCGTTTATTATTTACCTAAGCTCTCATCGCTAGCAGATAAAAACGATTTGCTTGCTGAAATGAAGTATGGTTACAAATTGATTATGCCTTTTGTCATTGTGTCATCATTGGTTATTTTTTTATTAAGAGATTGGATTGTTGCCTTACTATTTACGGATGCATTCTCTGCGATGAGGGAGTTATTTTTTTGGCAGCTTGTTGGGGATGTTATAAAAATTGGCTGTTTTCTTATGGGTTTTGTGCTTTTGGCAAAAGGGCTAACAACAATATATATTATTAAGGAAATCATAATCAATGTGCTGTTTGTATTTTCGACGTATGTATGTGTAGACCAATGGGGTTTGATTGGAGTGACTTATGCGTATGTTGTAACATACAGCGTGAATTTGATATGGCTTGTTATTATAATGCGTTATTACTTTAAAAGTGACGCTAAGTATAGAGATAGAACGGTATGAAAGCATATCGGATAGCGCTACATATTGGTTTACCAAAGACTGCAACAACCAGTTTACAAAAAAATGTGCTTCATGCAGCTCATGAAAATGGAGACATTAATTTTCTTGGTAGATCAGGGGTGATATTTGAGAAGGGCTATTTTTACCCCTTTGAATCCATTTTTTCACAACTGGGCGAATCACCATTAAGTGAGAATAAGGTTGTGGCTTTACGTAAGAAGCTTGAACGCAGTTTGGATGTGGGTAAGCTGAATGTTATTAGTGAAGAGTCTCTTTCATTAACGCATGGGTTTCATTATGTTAGGTTAGAGAACCTTAAGAGAATATTAAGCCCCTTTGATGTGAAGGTCCTTATTTCACTACGGTCGCCTGTTGATTTCTTTTATTCGTATTACATTGAACTTTATCCAACAACCTTTGTACATATGAAGAGCTTGGATTCACTTGAAAAGTTTGCTTTGGCAGTGCTGACTAACCCATCTAACCAAGATTTTGACATTGTATGTTTAGATAGGTTTCTTACACACTTGAGAATGTTATTTCCTGACTTAAGTGCCTTATTATTTGAGGATATAAAGCAGGATCGAGATCAGTATATTAAGGGTATTTCGGAATTCTTTGGGTTAGAACAGTCGTTTATTCAAGAGCATTTTTTTGTAAAAGAACAAAATAAGGGCGTTCGAGGTGAATCAGGAAAACTTAGTAGGAAAGTTTCGTTGCTTGAAAATTTCCAAGCACTTAAGTCGTTACTATTTGGAAAATCTAGCCTGCATAGACTGAAGCAATTTAAACGTCTTTATTCAATATATAAAAAGTTTTTGTTTTGGTTAAATGATAGATCCTTTAGTGATGCTATTGAGCATAAACCTTTGGGCCAAGATAAACTGGATAGCTTAAAGTCATGTTTGTTTTTAAAAAAGAACTGGGCAGGTGTATTAAATTTAGATATTAAGAAGCTGGTGAAATATAATTATATGCAGTTTGAAAAACAGCATAGTCATGTTACGCCAGAGGTATCCTTATGCCTGATTACTTATAATCATGAGAAATATATTGAAAGTGCATTAAACTCAGCTCTGAATCAGAATTTTCAAAACCTTGAGGTTGTTATTTCAGATGACAGCTCACCTGATAAAACATTTCAACAAATAGAGGCATGTTTGGAAGTGGAAAGCATCGTGCCTGTTAAAGTCATTTCTCAAACGGTTAATATGGGTATCAACGCACATATAAACCAAGCTACAAAGAAGTGTACGGGGCGTTTGGTGGTGATTGCATCTGGCGATGATATTTCTATGCCCAACAGGGTAGAGCGCATTGTTGAAGAATGGGAACACGGAGCTGTTGGTATATTTTCAAATGCAGAAGTTATTGATTCTAGGGGAAGGCCTTGTGGTCTGTTTATGCATCAAGGGTATAAGCACCTTACAAGTTGGAAAGATATGGTTGCTTTGGGAGGGCATGGCGCATGGGGTTGCAGCTTTGCTTGGGACAGAAAAATATGTGAAGTTTTTGGGCCAATACCAGTCAATATCTTGGGTGAAGATGCAAGTATCCCTTTTCGCTGTGCGCTTTTGGGTAAGGTTGCATATATAGATGAACCGTTGGTGCAATATAGGGATCACGGGAAAAATATATCCTTTTGGGCACAAAGAAAAAATGTGTCTGGGAAAGCATTGAAGGATTTGGGTAAAGAAGTCATTAAGTTTGACTTGGTTATGTACCAAAATTGGAGGAAAGATATTCAAGTAGCCTACGCTGCGGGCTATTTAACGGAAGGTGATGTTGAATGGGCAAAGACAATATTGCAATTGCACGAAGAAACTCATGAAAGCCAGTTAGAAGTATTGAATGTGTCATATAACCAAGTATTTTTATTGTTATTTAGAATATTATACAGGAAAGGTTTTTCTAAAGACGGAGTATTGTGGTTTAAGCGGGTTTTGAGTACATTCTTGTATTATAGAGTACCACTATTATTTAAATTGGTACAGTTTGTGAGGAAATCATAAGTGTCAAAACCTTTAGTCTCGATACTCATCATAAGTTTTAACCAAGAGGCTTTTATCGAAGAAGCCTTGAAAAGTGCTTTGGAGCAGGATTATGAAAATCTTGAAGTGGTCGTTGCTGATGATGGGTCTACAGACCGTACCCCTGATATTATTTTAAGTTATGCCGAGAGATACAAAGGACGTTTGATTGCCATTGTTGGAGAGCCCAATTTAGGTATCACGGGAAACAGCAATAGGGGGCTTCGTTTATGTGAAGGTAAGTATGTAGCATTCCAAGGAGGGGATGATGTTCTTCTTCCTGGGAAGATAACTGCCCAAGTTGCTTGGATGGAAGAAGATGACACGCGGGTGCTGTGTGGACACCAAGTTGAAGTTTTCTACGAAGATGGCTCACCTAGCCACTTGCTTCTCCCTAGTTTGCCATCGGGGAAAGGGGCAAGTTGGCTTATTGAGAATGGTGTTCCATATGGTGCAACATCCATTATGGTGCGAGCAGAGAGTATACCAAGCAAAGGCTTTGATGAGCGTTTACCATCAGTTTCTGATTATATGTTATGGATTGACTGCCTTCGTGGTGAAAATAAAGAGTTTGGTTATATTCAAGGTGTTTATGCAAGTTATAGACGACACTCACAGAATGTAACCAATGATAGTTGGCGTTGCTATGAAGACCTGCAAAGAACATTCGATATTTTAGAAACCGAATATGCAGGCTATGAGCAGTCGATAAAAAAAGGAAGGCGCAATCAATTAGACGTAGAAAGAGCTAAGCTACTGCTGGCAAAAGGAAAGTTTATTCAAGTTTTTTTCATAATGTTACGAACTTATATTTCTTCCCCTTCAAGGCTATGGAGAACGCTCGCTTTTAAATTAAGAAAAATGGGTTGGTGGTAAATAAAGGTATGTTGATGATACAGGTGGTTTTCAGTTCTAATGAAAAACGAAGGAGGTAATGGTAAAATAGCTTGTATTACAGGTGCCTCAGGAATGATTGGCTTACATATTACGCAGCGATTACTAAAGATGGGGTACCTTGTACGGGTTTTAACTAGAAACACGGCTTTTGTACTTGAAAGTGTGGAGTGCTTTAAAGGTAGTTTGAGTGAAGCGAATATTTTGGAGAAGATGTTGCAAGATGCTGATGTTGTTTTTCATTGTGCCGCAGAAATTAATGATGAAACTAAAATGTTTGATGTGAATGTGAAGGGAACGCACATATTATTAGAAGCAATGAAGGCTGTTTCTACAATTCAATACTTTTGCTATCTAAGTTCTGCGGGTGTTGTTGGCCCAACGAGTGACTTGATTGTGGATGAAGAAACAATATGTGAGCCAAATAATGCCTATGAACGAAGTAAGTTTGAGGCGGAGCAGTTGGTTCTGAATGCTGATTTAGCAATGAATGTATGCGTCTTGCGTCCAGCCAATGTGTTTGATGTACACAAGCCTGGCGTGTTGAGTTATGCTCAGAATCACTCGCTCAAAGATAAGCTTTCTGTTTTTATGAAAGGTTATGAGGGTGCGCACTTGGTGCATGCAAAAGATGTGGCGGAGGCAGGGTTATATTTTATGGATAAAAGGTTAATGAAGCCTGAGGTTTTCTTTGTATCTTATGATGATGATACGAGAAATACTGTATTGGGTGTATATAACCTATGCTGTTCAATGCAAGGGAATCTGGGGGCAAAGATACTGTTTGCTTTACCCAATATGATTTCACACTTTGTGCGCCAATGTAAGCAGGGTAAAAGTTTACATGGGCGAGTACGCTTTTCAGAAAAGAAGCTTAGAAGTGCAGGTTTTATGTTCTCACTAGGGTTAGAAAAAGCTATTTCAGATGTATGTGGCAAAGCATTAAATAAGCTATGAAAATATTGATTGTGAATATGTCTGTGGATGCAGTTTTAGGTGGAGGAACTGTTGAACGCACGCGACAGTTGGCCAAAGAGCTGCAAAAACTTCCCCATACGGAAGCCAAAGTATTGAGCACCACTGCAAACCTGAATGATGAAGAAGTTTTCAAAGATAAACAATATATTTTACTACCATGTATGAATAAGCGTTGGTATGTCCCAGCACCGTATTTTGGTAAGATATATCGAAGTATTAAGTGGGCAGATGCGGTTGTTATTATTGGACATTGGACACTTTTAAATGCATTGGTTTATTGGGTGAATAAACTTGTGGGGAGACCTTATTTGTTTTGTCCAGCTGGTGCATTACATATTTTTGGAAGGTCTGGTTTTTTCAAGAGAGCCTATAATGCTTTGGTAGGTAATGCTATCTTAAAACATGCTGATGCGGTGATTGCAATCCCCAAAGATGAAATAAAGTTATTTTACAAGCTGGGTGTGGATAACCATAAACTAGCCTTAATTCCCAATGGTATTTCCCCTGAAGATTTTAAACATCATGATACTATGAGTATCCGAGCAAAGCATGGGCTGGGGGAAGCTCCTTTTTTATTGTTTGTTGGCAGGCTGAATGAGATTAAAGGGCCAGATATTTTAATGGATGCTTTTTTATTAACAGCAAAACAGTTTCCAGACTGGCACTTGGTGTTTGCTGGCCCTGATGGTGGTATGGAGGTATTGATCAAAAGCACAGCTCAAGGGGCAGGGCTAGGTCAGAATGTTCATTTTTTAGGTTTTGTATCAGGTAATGATAAATCAGGTTTATATCATGCTGCTAGCATTTTAGTCGTTCCATCAAGGCTAGAGGCCATGTCTATTGTGGCACTTGAGGCAGCTATATGTGCAACTCCTGTTGTTATGACAAATGAATGTGGCTTTTCAGAATTGGTTGATGCAGGAGGGGCACTAGAGGTTCCTGTAACCAGTGAGGCCTTGGCTGAAGCGATGAATACATTAATGGGAAATGCAAACATGCTGGGTGAAATGGGACTTAAAGCTAAAAGTTTTATTCAAATGAACTATACTTGGACTATTTCAGCGCAGAAACATAGAGACTTATGCGAAAAGGTTTGTAGTGAGGTATAAATGTTTAAGAATAAAACATTATTAATAACAGGTGGAACGGGCTCTTTTGGCAATGCTGTGCTTCGGCGATTTTTAGAAACTGAAGTAAAGGAAATCCGCATTTTTTCTCGTGATGAGAAAAAACAGGATGATATGCGAAAAAAGTACAACAACTCGAAGTTAAAGTTCTATATTGGTGATGTGCGTGATGTGAACTCTATTGCTGATGCGGTGCGTGGTGTAGATTATGTGTTTCATGCTGCAGCTCTCAAGCAGGTTCCTTCATGCGAATTTTACCCGATGCAGGCTGTAAAAACCAATGTGATTGGCACAGAGAATGTGCTGAACTGTGCGATTGCTGCGAATGTGAAGAAAGTGATTGTATTAAGTACAGACAAGGCGGTTTACCCGATTAATGCTATGGGTGTATCCAAGGCGATGATGGAAAAGGTTGCTGTAGCTAAATCGCGTAATCTTGATGAGCAGGATACGATGATTGCGATTACGCGCTATGGTAACGTGATGGCATCAAGAGGGTCAGTCATTCCCTTGTTTATTGATCAAGTTAGGCAGGGTAAAGATATAACCATTACAGACCCAGCGATGACACGTTTTATGATGACGCTGGATCAAGCGGTTGAGTTGGTACTGTTTGCATTTGAACATGGTAATAGTGGTGATATTTTTGTGCAAAAAGCACCTGCCGCCACAGTGGGTTTATTGGCGAAAGCACTCACAAAATTATTAGGACACCCCGACCATCCCATCAGTATTATTGGCACGCGTCATGGTGAGAAATTATATGAGGCGTTGTTGAGCCGAGAGGAAATGGTTGCTGCTGAAGATATGGGTGACTATTATCGTATCCCTGCAGATGTAAGAGACTTGAATTATGCCAAGTTCTTTGAAGAAGGTGAAGAGGTTGTGACCCAAGCACACGAATACCACTCGCATAATACAAGACAGTTGTCAGCAAATGAATTGAGTGAAATGCTCCTGAATTTACGAGAAATTCAAAGTGACCTCAGAGATTTTCAAGTTTTATAGGACAAAAACATGCTAAAAGTAATGACGATCGTAGGCACAAGACCTGAAATTATTAAGCTTAGTGAAGTGATAAAAGAGCTTGATAAGTTCACTCAGCATATCATCGTACATACAGGCCAGAATTATGATTATGAACTGAATGAAATTTTCTTTGAGCAGTTGGGTGTGCGTAAACCAGATTTTTTTCTTGAAGCCATGAAGGGCACAGCATCAGAAACAATCGGTGACATTATTGCTAAAGCAGATGCGGTTATTGTTGCGGAAAAACCAGATGCAATTTTGGTGTATGGGGATACCAACAGTTGTTTATCTGTGATTCCAGCCAAGAAAAGAAAAGTGCCTATTTTTCATATGGAAGCTGGAAACCGTTGTTTTGATCAAAGGGTTCCTGAAGAGATTAATCGGAAAATTGTTGATCATTTAAGTGATATTAATATGCCGCTTTCTGAGCAGGCTAGAGACTATTTGATTGCCGAGGGAATACGCCCTGAAACGATTATCAAAACAGGTTCATCCATGTTGGAAGTCTTGAATGCAAATATGGATAAAATATTGGCTTCGGATATTTTAGAAAAAGAAGGATTAGAGCCTAAGCAGTACATTCTGATGAGTGTTCATAGAGAGGAAAACGTTGATTCGGAGAGCAATTTTTCAGACTTATTAGAGTCGATTGATGAGATGAGCCATGTTTATCAAATGCCCATTATTGTTTCTACGCATCCTAGGACACGCAAAAAGCTTGAAATGATGAATTATACATCGACCAACCCATTGGTTCGTTTTTCTAAGCCTTATGGTTTTCATGAATACAACAAACTTCAAATGGAAGCATTTTGTGTGATTTCCGATAGTGGTACGATTGCCGAAGAGGGATCTCTTCTCAATATCCCTGCGATTACCATTCGCCAAGCGCATGAGCGACCTGAAGGCATGGATGAAGGCACGTTAATTATGTCGGGCTTGAAGAAGGAAAGGGTGTTGCAGGCAATTGAAGTGGTTACAAAACAGCATGATGATACTCATAGACCGATGAAAGTGGTTGCTGACTATGATGTGGATAATGTATCGAAAAAAATTGTAAGAATTATTCTTTCTTACACGGATTATATCAATCGTACAGTTTGGCAGAAAAATTAAGATGGGCAAAAAAGTTTTGGTTTTAGGCTCCATGGGTATGGCAGGGCATGTGATGGTTCATACTTTACGCAAGCAAAGAGAGTTTAAAGTGTTTGGTGTTGCGCGACAAGAGGGTGCTTTTGTTGATGAAGTTTTAGATGTTTCTGATTTCCCAGCGTTAAAAGCCTATATTCTAAAGTTGAAACCAGACTATATTGTGAACTGTGTAGGGGTGCTTGTTGCCCAAGCGCAAGAAAACATCACAACTGCAATTTTATTGAATAGCTACCTGCCTCACTTTTTGGCAGAGCTTGGTGGCCAAGAAGGTTTTAAACTTATTCATATTAGTACGGACTGTGTGTTTTCAGGTAAAACAGGTGCATATACAGAGTCATCATTTCGTGATGGCGATGATAATTATGCGCGTTCCAAAGCTTTGGGTGAGGTCATCAGCGATCAACACTTAACGATTCGCACTTCAATTATTGGTCCTGAATTAAAAAATGATGGTACAAGCTTGTTTGACTTCTTTCTCAAGCAGCAGGGTACGCTTCATGGGTATACTCAGGCTATATGGTCAGGTGTAACAACAATAACTTTGGCGCAAGTTGTTGTGCAAGCCATCAGTGATGATGTGTCAGGTTTATACCATCTAACCAATGGTCACCCCATTAATAAGTATGAACTTTTGTTGCTATTTAAGAAGCATACGGGGCATAAAGTGGAAGTGCTACCCGTTGAGGGAAAACATGTGAACAAAAGCTTCCTAGATAGCAGAAAGCTTCTGCAAAACTTGGTTCCTGATTATAATCAAATGATTGAAGATATGGTTGTGTTTATGCGAGAGAACAAAAGACTGTATCCGCATTACACCCTTTAATGCATTGAAAGTTTTAATTGTATCACAGTATTTCTGGCCAGAAAGCTTTCGTATTAATGATTTGGCGCTCGCTCTAAAAGAAAAAGGGCATGATGTTGCTGTGCTCACAGGTATACCAAACTATCCAGCGGGAAAGGTGTATGATGGGTATACATGGTGGTCAAAGCGCAGAGACAACATGGATGGTATTCCTGTTGTACGCGTTCCTCTTTTTGCGCGGCGGGAAAGTAAAGGTTGGCAGTTGGCTTTAAATTATTTGTCGTTTGTTTTCTTTGCCTGCTTGTTAGCTCCTTGGATGTTACGCAAGCAATCTTTTGATGTTGTTCTTACCTTTGAAGTCTCACCCGTCACCGTTGGTATCCCTGCAATTTTGATGGCAAAGCTGAAGTCAGCCCAACACTTCTTTTGGGTTCAAGACTTATGGCCTGAAACACTTTCTGCCACTGGGGCAGTTCAATCACCTAAAATATTATCGGCTGTTGGGCGGTTGGTGCGTTGGATTTATAAACATTGCGACATTATTTTGGTGCAATCCAAAGGTTTTATCAAACCTGCGGTTGTAGCAGGGGCAGAAGAGGAGAAAGTTTATTACTTTCCGAATTGGGCTGAGGCTTTATATCAGCCTATAACACTACCTTCTCATGCAAAAGAGCGAGAAGAAGTGCCAAGTGATGGTTTTGTGGCGATGTTTGCAGGAAACTTAGGCTCCGCGCAATCGTTGGAAACGATTGTTGAAGCTGCGAAGCAATTAAAAGATGAAAATATTTATTGGGTCTTTTTGGGTGATGGGCGAAGGCGAGAATGGTTAGAGAAAGAAGTTTCTGAACAAGCTCTGACAAAGGTTAAGGTGCTTGGGCGGAAAGCAATGGAAACCATGCCAGCCTATTTTTCACTGGCAGATGTGATGTTGGTAACACTTAGAGATGACCCAGTAATGGCAACAACCATTCCAGGTAAAGTTCAATCGTATTTGGCATGTGGTAAGCCTATTATTGGTGCTCTTAATGGCTCTGGGCAAACTGTCATTCAAGAGAGTGGTGCGGGTTACTGTGTGGATTCAGGGGATGAGCATGGTTTTGCTCAATATGTTTTAAACATGAGTAAGCTTTCAGCAGATGAGCGAGCTCAAATGGGGAAAGCAGCGCGAGAATATTACCTTGTTCACTTTGATAGGGAATACTTGGTTCAAAAATTGGAACAACACATGCAGAAATCAGTATCATGAATGTTTTGGTTACAGGAGCAACGGGTTTTGTTGGTTCAGCGGTGGTTCAACGATTCAGTGAGCAAGGGCATGTTTATGCCGCTGTTCGTAAGCCAAGTGATATGTTTTCTGAAGAAGTGAAGCAGGTCATCGTTGGTGATTTGACAGTAGACACCGATTACACCGGTGCAGTGAAACATATGGATGTTGTGGTGCATACTGCTGCGCGTGTACATGTGATGGATGATGATTCAGTAGACCCTTTGGCTGAGTTTCGCAAAGTGAACGTACATGGCACATTGAACTTAGCAAGGCAGGCTGCTGATGCAGGTGTGAAGCGATTTGTATTTATCAGTTCGATTAAAGTAAATGGTGAAACCACAACGGGTAAGCCACCTTTTTTGCCAGATGATATCTATCAAACGACTGACCCTTACGGATTATCCAAGCTTGAAGCTGAACAAGGTTTATTCAGGCTGTCGCAGGAAACAGGTATGGAAGTAGTCGTGATTCGTCCACCGTTGATTTATGGTCCAAACGTGAAGGCGAACTTTAGAAAACTGATTGAAACGGTAGATAAGGGTGTTCCCTTGCCTTTGGGCGCGGTGCATAATCAACGTAGTTTAGTTGCGTTGGATAATTTGGTGGACTTTATTGTGCTGTGTACGACACACCCCAAGGCAGCCAATGAAACCTTCTTGGTTTCAGATGGTGAAGATGTTTCAACCACCGAGTTATTGCAAGAAATTGGCAAAGCTTTGGGTAAACCTGCGCGCCTTATTCCGGTGCCTGTAAGTTTAATGACATTTGCAGCCAAACTTGTGGGCAAAGAAGATGTAGCAGAGCGGTTGTTTGGTTCGTTGCAAGTGGACAGCAGTAAGGCACGCGAGTTATTGGGCTGGCAGCCTGTAGTAACGATGGATAAACAGTTAAAGAAAACTGTTTATCCATATCTTAGGAAGTAAAAATCCTTGCATAACCCTGCCTCTATGTTTAAACTTATGTTTAAACGTGCGTGCTTAGGAGTCAGCTTATGAAAGAAGTCATGCTAGATATTAAAAAGTGGGGAAACAGTTTGGGTGTTCGTTTGCCTGCAGTGATTGCCCGTGAAGCACATTTGCATAATGACCAAAAAGTTAAAGTGTCGGTTATCGACGATAAGGTTATTATCACGCCTGTTGAACAAGCCTCTTTAACGCTGGAGCAGCGGTTAGAAAAGTTTGACCGAGCTAGGCATGGTGGCGAAGTGATGAGTGTTGAAGAACATTTGGGTGCTGAGAAGTGGTGAAGCCAGCTAAGCATTGGATACCATCAAGAAAAGAAGTGATTTGGATGGACTGTAACCCACAGGCTGGTCGTGAAATGAGGGATATGCATCCATTTTTAGTGCTAAGCCCACAAAATTTTAATGATAAAACATCTTTGGTCATTGGTTTGCCGATGACAAGCGCAGCATACAATGCGGATAACCCCTTTGCCGTAGCAGTGGGAAAAGCTAAGGCAAATAAAGTTGGCTATGTGCTTTGTCATCAACCCAAATCATTTGATTGGCGTGCAAGACGAGCGAAGCCCCATCCTTTAGGCATGTTGGAGCAATCTCTTTTTCGCGTGGTTTGTGAACGGTTAAATCAAATTATGATGCTAAATGAATAAGCTCATGGGAGGGGGGGAGTCGCATGAAAAGACTATTTGATTTCACTCTCGCTTTGATTGCATCGGCAATTTTGCTTGTGCCGATTATTTTGGTGGCAATGGCTGTGCGTTTAACATCCAAAGGGCCTGCGCTGTATTGGTCGGACAGGGTAGGCAAAGATAACCGAATATTTAAGATGCCCAAGTTTCGTAGTATGAAGGTGGATACACCAGCTGTTGCGACACATTTGCTGCAAGACCCTAAAAGTGTGCTTACACCGATTGGTGATTTCTTGCGGAAATCAAGTTTGGATGAGTTGCCGCAACTGTGGTGTATTTTGAAAGGGGACATGAGTTTTGTGGGGCCGCGCCCTGCTTTGTTTAATCAAGATGACTTGGTTTCCCTACGCACAGAAAAGGGTGTGCATCAGCTTGTGCCAGGTTTGACTGGTTGGGCGCAGGTCAACGGGCGCGATGAGCTTCCGATTCCGCAGAAGGTAGATTTGGATGTGGAATACAGTGATAAACAATCATTTTTCTTTGATATTTATATTTTGTGGTTAACCTTTATCAAAGTGATGCGTAAGGATGGGGTTTCCCACTAAAAGTAAACGAGGTGCAAACATGAAACAGTCTATTTTATTATCCATTTCAGGAAAAGACAGAGCAGGTATTGTACGAGATGTGAGTGAAGTGCTGCTTCATGCGCAAGCAAATATTGAAGATTCATCCATGGCGGTGCTGCGTGGGCGGTTTACCATGATGTTGATTGTGGAATTGGCAGCAGGTGGTGATGTTACAGCCCTAAAAGCTTCGCTCGCAGCATTAGAGCAACGCACAGGTTTAAGCGTGCAATCACAAGTGTTGAGCGATGATGAAGCAAGCTTGATTCCGCAAGAGCCTGATTGCGTGATTACGGTCAGTGGTGCAGACCAGTCGGGTATTGTGTTTGCAGTGACTGATGCGTTGGCGAATATGGATGTGTCCATTGCCGATGTATCCACGCGTGAGCGTAGTGGGGTGTATATGATGGCGTTGGAAGTGGTTGTGGGTGAGCATCTGCAAGGTTTATCTGATAAGCTTAAAGTGGTTGCAGATAAGCTTGGTGTATCCATTGAGGTGCATTCGCTTGATGATGGGGTGATGTAAACTTTACCCATGTATGAATTGCTTACTTTGCCTGATGAACGGTTGCGGAAAAAATCATTACCTGTTACCCAGTTTGATGCCAAGCTGCATGATGTTGTGAGGCGCTTGGAAGCGGCGATGTTGGCGGGTGCTGGCGGTGTAGGTATTGCGGCTCCACAGTTGGGGGTGTTGCAGCGTATTATTATTGTGGATTGCTCCTTGGGTTTACATAAAAATAAAAACCATGGTCGTTTAATTATGGTGAACCCTGAAATCATTGAACACGATGGCGAAGCCTTGGGGCGTGAAGGCTGTTTGTCTGTGCCTGAATGGGTGGGTACTGTACCACGGGCGAGGCGGATTACTGTGCGCTATCAGGGTTTAGATGGGCAAGTACATGAACTGTCTACCAAAGCTTTTGAAGCGCGGGTGATTCAACATGAAATCGACCATCTGGACGGTATTCTTTTTATCGATAAAGTGGTGTCGACCAAAGACTTGATTCGTAGGATGGATGTATGAGCACTGCTTTTCATCATGTGGCTATCATCGTTTCCGACTTGCTTAAGGCGAAGTTAGTGTATGGCGATATATTGGGTTTAGAACAAGATATTCGCCCAGACCTCAATTTTGCTGGGTTGTTTTATAGTTTGGGTGGTGGGCAGCAGCTGCATATTATGCTGTTGGATAATCCAGATTCAGCAAGTATAAAACCTAAACATGGTGGACGTTATCGTCACTTTGCCTTGTCTGTTTCCAATCTTGAAGCCATTAAAATGAAACTTGAACACAATGATATAGTCTATACGCAAAGTAAGTCAGGTCGTGAGGCAATTTTCTTTTATGATTTTGATGGTAACGCGGTTGAGTTAATCCAAATACAAAACAACTGCTAAATGAGGGGTAGTTTAGTGCGCAATGTTTCTGGCGTATAAGTGGTTTATAGCTGCTGAATCACTGAAGTGGGTGATATAACCAACCTGCTATGGTGGCGTAGGTTTGCCCATTTTTTGATCCATGTTGTAGAGAAAGGCAAGGAGCTCAGCAACCAGTTGGTATGCTTCTTCGGGGATTTCTTGTCCAACAGGCACTTGTGCTAAGAGTTGTGCAAGCTGGGTGTCATTATGAATATGTATGTTATTTTCTTTGGCTAAATTGAGGATTGCTTTGGCAACCTCACCATAACCTGAGGCTAACACTTTTGGTGCAGCATGGGTTTGGGTATCATAACCAATGGCGACGGCGGCTTGCTGTTCACGAATTTTCTTCATCTTCTATTCATCGCTGTTTTTTCAGAATGCTTAACCTTCATGAAAGCATAGGTTAGCTTTCAGATTCAAATTTTAAGGCTGGAGTTATTGTTGATGCGAAAATTATTATGGATCACTGTATTTTTTCTGAGTTTTGCGACAACTGCACAGGCGGAATTACAACAGGCAAGTTTTAACAATGGTGTCAAACTTATTGTAGAAGAGGACCATTCTGCACCAGTGGCCATGGTGCAGGTTTGGCTTAAAGTGGGTGGGCGTGATGAGGTGCCAGGTAAAACGGGGCTGGCACATGTGTTTGAACATATGATGTTTAAAGGTTCTAAAAAATTGGCGGCAGGTGAATACTCTAAAATCATCTCAGCCATGGGCGGCAATGATAATGCCTTTACATCCACGGATTATACGGCGTATTTTGAGACTGTGCCTGCAGCCGAAGTTAACCGTGTTTTAAAGATGGAAGCCGAACGTTTCGCTAATCTTAAACTGAGGGACAAAGATTTTCAGAGCGAAATTAAAGTGATTATGGAAGAACGCAGGATGCGCACTGAAGATGATGCTAATTCGCGTATGTTTGAAGAGTTATCCGCTGCATCGCTGCGTTTACACCCATATCGCAACCCTGTGATTGGTTGGATGCAGGATTTACAAGCATTAACCATTGATGATGTAAGAGCCTTTTACAATAAACATTATGTATCAGCCAATGTGACAGTTGTGGTGGTGGGTGATGTGGACTTTAAGCAGGTTAAAAAGGTTGTGGGTAAAACCTTTGGCAAGATGAAAAAAAGAGCTGTTGAACCAAGGTTCAATCCCACGGAGCCAGAGCCTTTGGGTGCAAAACGGGTGATTGTAGAGCTTCCAGCTCAATTACCTATGGTTGCTTTCACGTTGCCCGTGCCTTCTTGGGTGCCCGGTCAGAATGATAAAGAAGCGGCAGCTTTAGCTTTGGCGACAGAGATTTTGGCTGGTGGAAAATCAGCAGTATTACATCAGGTGTTGGTTAATGAGCAGCGTTCTGCGGCAGGGGTGGGAGCAGGTTATGACCCATTTACAATGGGGCTGGATTTATGGTATGCCTATGGTGCGCTTGGTATTGGGCAAAACGTGGCGACGTTTGAAACCAACTTCTGGGCACTGATTAGTGATATGGGCAAACATTTACCGAATGCACGTCGTTTTGCAGCAGCCAAACGTAGCTTGATTGCCAATGCAGTGTTTGCACAAGACTCTTTATACCTACGCGCTAAGCATATTGGTATTTTAGAAACAGTAGGCATTGGTGCGGCACAACAAGATAAATGGTTGGATTTGATTCGTGCCGTCAAACCTGAAGATGTGCGTGATGTTATTGCACGTTGGTTGAAACCCAATCGTGCCACCACGGGTATATTGCAACCGAAACATAACGTAGCAAGAAAGGGGGCATAATGATGAAAGTTTGGATGTTTTGTTTAGGTTTATTGGTGAGCAGTCAAGCCGTTGCAGCACCTGTGGTACAACAAAAAATACTGGATAATGGGTTAAATATTTTATTGATAGAAGCACACAATGTGCCCATGGTGGCGATGAAATTGGTCGTGCCAGCGGGCAGCCGTTTTGATGCGAAAGGTAAGGCGGGTTCAGCAGCACTATTGTCAGCCATGCTTACTGACCATACACAAAAACATGATGATCAAGCATGGGCAGCCAAGTTGGATGATGCAGCGATTCGTTTGGCTAGTGGCGTGGATAAAGATACCATGTCTTTTTCGCTCACGGTTTTGCGCGAGGCTTTGGATGAAGGTGTGCAGGCGTTGTCAGAAGCGGTATTGCAGCCGGGTTGGAATCAGCAAAGATTTGAATTTTTACAGCAAAATGCTATTTCAGCAGTCACCAAAGCAAGAGAAGAGGCCACAACTTATGCGGCTGAAGAAGTGAATAAACTATTGTTTCCCAACCACCCTTATGGACATGCTGTGTCGGGTGATGTGCAGTCGTTGAAGCGTATCCATTTGAAAGACTTACAGCAGGTGTACCAGCAACAAGTGAAACCGAACGGTGCGGTGTTGGCAGTCAGTGGTGACATTACGATGGATGCGTTGGTTGCGGCTCTAAAACCGTATTTAAATGTTTGGCAAGGTAAACCTGTGCATGTTTTCTCTGATATCAAGTCACCCCAACCCAGTGCGCAACAATCAGCGTTTGTAACATTAGATAAACATCAAGCTTTGGTTGAGTGGGTGCGGCTTGGCCCATCGCGTCATCATCGTGATTACAAGGCTTTGTTGGTGTTAAACCATATGTTGGGCGGCGGTGGGTTTGGCTCTCGGTTGATGGAGGAGATTCGTGAAAAACGTGGGCTTGTGTATGGTGTATATTCATTCTTTCAACCGTTAGAGACCAATGGTGCGTACACCATACGTTTGTTAACCAAGGCAAACCAAGCTGCTGAAGCAGAGGCGGTGTTGCGAGATGTGTTGAAAGATTTAGCTGATGGGCATATTAGTCAAACAGACTTGAATAAAAGCAAGCGAAATCTGATGGGTAGCTTTGCACAGCGTATGGATTCTAATCGGGAGCGGGCAGGTCTGTTGGCCATGATGGGGGTATATAAACGCCCTTTGAATTATTTGCAAAACTGGACGAAAAGCGTGAGTTCAGTCACACTTGCAGATGTTAAACGGGTGGCAAAACAATATTTACAGCCCAAAGATTGGAAGCGTGTTTTGGTTGGCCCTGATGGGGTACAATAGCAAAACAAGTGATGTCATGGGCAAGGTGAGGGAAAAATGAAGACAGTATTAGTGGTTGAAGATTCCAATACCAGTCGTGATGTAACCAGCCACTTTTTACAACAAGGTGGTTTTCGTGTCTTGGAAGCTGAAGATGGTGAAGATGCCTTAAATATTTTGCGTAGCCGTCATGTAGATTTGATTTTAACCGATATTATGATGCCTAATTTGGATGGTTGGGGATTATACAGAGAAATTCGAGCGGACAAAAGTTTTAACCTGACACCATTTGTCTTTCTTTCTGTGTTGGATGAAATTGATGATCAAGTTAAAGGGTTAACCTTGGGTGTAGATGACTATTTGGTGAAACCCGTGACTCCTATGCAGCTGATTGCTCGGGTGAATACAGCATTGATGCGCAGCGAGCGGTTGGAGCAATATTTTTACCGCAACCCTGTTACAGACCTTGAAACAGAGCAGTATTTTTATCAGCGGTTTAATCAAGAGGTTGATCGCTGTCGTGCAGCTCAGCAGCCATTGAGTTTGGTGGTGATTGGCATTGGCAACTATGTATCTCTGGTGCGCGGTCATGCCGATTGGTTTGCTGAAAGTGCGGCAAGAGAAGCGGGTAGCTTAATTCGTGAGAAAACACGTTCTTATGATGTGGTCGCAGATATGGGGCAAGGTCGGTTTGCTGCTTTGTTGCCCAATGTGAAGGCTGAAAAAGCGAAAACTTGGGCTGAGCGTTTAAATCAAGAGTGGGACTTATCTTTGGTTTGGCCTGAAACAGAGCAAAACATTGCGGTAGATATTGGTTTTACCTGTGATGATTTATCGCCTGGCGATGATAATGCTTTGGCGATTCTGAAAAAGAATCTTGGCTCGTTTGAACGCAAGTGGTAACACCTTAATTTAAAGTGCGAATTACAGCTGGAGATATGCGTGGGCGCACGATGCGTGTGCCTGATATAGAAGGTTTGCGCCCAACACCTTCACGGGTGCGTGAAGCATTGTTTAATATTCTTGGTGATTTGCATGATGCATCGGTATTGGATTTGTTTGCAGGTAGTGGGGTGATTGGGCTTGAAGCCTTATCGCGTGGTGCAAGTAGTGTGCTTAGTATCGAATCCGATAGGACTGCCTGCCAAGCCATGAAGGTGATTGAAGAATCATGGGGTATTGAAGGATGGCGTATTCAATCTGCTTCATTGCCCAAGGCTTTACCTGCAGGGCAATATTTTGACTTTATTTTTGCTGACCCACCTTACAACACAGGGCTTGCTGCGCAAATACCCACATGGTTAGCCAAACAAGGCATAACTTATGAAAATTTGGTGATTGAAGAATCATCACGCTCACGTTTGCAATGGAAACAAGATATTTTTCCCGTTCAAACGCGCAAATACAGTGAAACAACATTGTATTTTTTTGCTGCCAATACCGAAACACCATGATGAAAACAGCTATTTATCCAGGCACATTTGACCCGATAACCATGGGGCATGTGGATGTTGTACAACGTGGGTTAAAACTTTTTGATAAGGTGATTATTGCAGTTGCAGATAACCCTAAAAAAAGCCCAATGTTTGATGTGCAAACGCGATTGGATATGGTGAATGCAACATTTACCAATGAAAATCGTATCCAAACCTTAAGTTTTGATGGTTTATTGGTCAATTTGGCACAGACACACCAAGCCACTGCTAT
This sequence comes from Ghiorsea bivora, assembly GCF_000744415.1. NCBI lineage: Bacteria > Pseudomonadati > Pseudomonadota > Candidatius Mariprofundia > Mariprofundales > Ghiorsea > Ghiorsea bivora. Next base: position 35,978 of record NZ_JQLW01000001.1, on the reverse strand, counting down.
TTTGCGTGGTTTACGCGCCGCATCAGATTTTGAATATGAATTTCAATTGGCTGCAATGAATCGTAAGTTGGATGCAGACATTGAATCGGTTTTTGTGATGGCACGTGAAGAATATACCTTTGTTTCATCCAGTTTTATTCGCGAAATTTCGAGCATGGGCGGCGATGTGAACGCATTGGTGCCAGCTGCTGTTCGAGTTTATTTGCCGCAAAAAGGAAAAAAGTAACATGATATATCATTTAAAAGGCCAAATGCATGGGTGTATTGATACGATGGCAAAACACATAAGCCCAAGTTTACATGTGTCTGCGTATGAAGCGATAGAGGTAGACAGATGAGTGTATCTACACCTGATTTAAGTGTTGAATTTGCAGGGTTAAAGTTACAAACACCATTGGTGCTATTATCGGGATGTGTAGGGTTTGGTGAGGAATACACGCGTATTGAAGGTTTTTCTAACAAAGATGTGGGCGCAGTGATTCTTAAAGGTACAACCGTTGAGCCGCGTATGGGTAATGCACCGCACCGGGTGTATGAAACACCATCGGGCATGTTGAATGCGATTGGTTTACAAAACCCAGGTACACGTTATGTGATTGATGAAGTGTTGCCCCATTTGCCGCATGAGGACACCCAATTCTGGGCAAATGCCAACGGTTCAACACTTGATGATTATGCCGAAGTGGCAGCCATGTACGATGATTCACCTGTGACGGCAATTGAAATTAATATTTCGTGTCCCAATGTGAAAGAGGGTGGTGTACATTTTGGTAATGACCCTTGTATGGCTGCCAAAGTGGTGGAAGTGATGCGGGCGCAAACATCCAAACCTTTGATTACCAAGCTATCCCCAAATAACGCGGATATTGCAGAGACAGCTCGCCTTTGCATAGAAGCAGGCACGGATGGTTTATCGGTAATTAACACATTGGTAGGTATGGCTGTCGATGTCGAAAGTCGAACACCTGTGATTGGTAATATTTCAGGTGGTCTTTCAGGGCCTGCGATTAAACCTGTAGCACTTTGGAAAATTCATCAAACGCGCGCGGTTGCTGATCAGCACAATATCCCAATTTTAGGGCAGGGTGGTTTAACCACACCCAAAGATGCCTTGGAATTTGCGATCACTGGTGCCTCAGCTTTGGGTTTGGGTACAGGGTTGTTTTATGACCCGCTATTGTGTCGCAAAGTATTGCATGCTTTGTCGGACTACCTTACCAAACATAAGCTGGAAGCCTATCAAGATTTGGTGGGAAGTTTACGTATTTGATGTGCGTGGTTTGACACGTCATGGAATTGTATTATGTGTGCTGTTTTTATTTATACAGCCAGGTTTTGCAGGTTCATTATCTTGGATTACGTACAATAGATGGGTGACCGTGGATAGGGTCGTGGATGGGGATACGTTTAAAACAATCCAAGGTGAAAAGATTCGTTTGTTGGGCATCAACACGCCTGAAATACAGCACGATACCAGCTCTGCCCAACCCTTTGGTCAACAAGCCAAAAATGCGCTGATTACTTTGATTGCAGGCAAACAAGTTCGCCTTACTTTTGATAAAGAAAAGAAAGATAAATATGGGCGCACATTGGCGCATGTATATCTGCGAAATGGCTTGTGGGTAAATGCAGCTTTGGTGGAGCAAGGCTTGGCACATGTGTATACCTTTGCGCCGAATATAAGTGCAGCAAAGAAGTTGTTGCGGATAGAGCAAAAAGCCATTGCAGCCAAGCGAAAGATGTGGGGACATAAGCGCTGGCGCGTGATAACACCCAAGCAATTGCGCACTGGTTTATTGGGTCAGTTTCGTTTAATTCATGGTGTTGTCACAAAAGTAGAGAAAAATGGTTGGCGATTTGAGCTTGGTAAGTTGACGGTAACTGTGCCTAAGAGCTATCGCAGAGCATTCAAGCGCAATACTTTGAAATTGGGGCAACAGATATTGGTGCGGGGGAAGTTGCGTATATCCAAGAAGGGCAAGTGGTTTTTGAGTGTCTACACACAAAGTGATGTATATCACATAAACTAAAACTTGCTTGGCGAGGGTTTTGCTCATTAGAGTTCGTGACCTTGTATAAAACATAATAAAAAAATTTAGAAAAAGGATGATCTATGCATTTTATTGTTCGACCGATAGCAATGTTAGCAATGGTGTTTGCATGTATAACAACAGCAGCAGCACAAGATACAAAAAACAATATTTTATTGGCTGATTTAAACTTAAATATTGAGGATATGCATACAGAGTTTTTGCTTGCTGATAATAATGTGGTCTCAGCCTCGAGTCACTCAGTGGTGCCAAATATTCCCGACTCAGCTTTTGAAAAACCAGTGATTACACTTAACCAAACGCATATGTATTTGGGTTTGGCATCAATGGGGTTGGCTGGGATTACAGGTTTGACGGCGGACTCTGTTTCAAAAGATAATGGCTCAGCAAATTTAAAAAGTAATGTGCATGTTGTGGCGGCAAAAGCAGCTTGGCAGCTTGGTGCATTGGCGATCGGCACAGGTCTGTGGACACACTGGGATGACTTTCATTTGGAAGATGGCTTGTTAGACCGAGATAATCTGCATGTACTATTGGGAACACTTGGTGTGATTGGTTATTACTTGGCGGTGAACAGTGCCGTGAGCGACTACAATACCAATAGTGGTTCAGTGAGCACAGACCATGCGTCTTATGGTATTTTAGGTAGTGCGGCGATGATTACAGGCATTGCATTAACCTGGTAAACAAATAATAAATAAAGGTATAAGGAGATAGACCCATGAAAAAAACATTGATGTTAGCGGCTGCTTTATGGATGACACCGCTGGTGGGAAACACCGTTGGATATGCAGCAGAAGGTGGCAGTGCTATTCCTGAAATGATGGCAAAATTTGAAGCCGAAGGCGCTTCTAACTTTAGCGCTGAAGCAGGCAAAAAAATGTGGACCAAGGTTATGCCTTTTGAGCATAAAGGTGAAATGATGAAAGATAGAAGCTGTGCAACTTGTCATGGCGTGGATTTAACCAAGCCTGGCAAACATGCCAAGACGGGTAAAGAAATTGCTCCCATGACACTTTCAGGGGTGAGTGTTAACCGTAAGGGCGAACAAGTGCCACGTTTTTCGGAAGCGAAGAAAATCAAAAAATGGTTTAAACGCAACTGTAAATGGACTTATGGTCGTGAGTGTACTGCCCAAGAAAAAGGTAATTTCTTGGCGTTTTTCAAAAGTTTTAAGTAATATAAGAATAAAATAAGAGAGTTCACAGATGAAAAAAATATTATTAGTGATGGCTATTGTTGGTTTTTCTAGTCAGGCATATGCAGAAAATATCTTTGAGAATCTTTTTCGCTTCAAGGGTGTAAAACCAGTCATGAATGATTTGTACAATGATAGCTGTTCAGAATGTCATTATGCATATTACCCTGGTTTATTACCCAAACGTTCTTGGGAAAAACTCATGTTGCCTGATGAGTTGGAAGACCATTTTGGTGAAAATGCAGAGCTGGATGAGGAAGACCGCGTTGAAGTGCTTAAATTTCTGGTGGATAATGCTGCAGATACCTCCATTTATAAACGCTCAACCAAAATCGTTCGCTCAATCCCCGAGGGTGTAACACCGTTACGTATTACGGAAGTGCCATACATCAAACGTAAACATAAGAATTTACCTGATAAATATGTTAAAAATAATCCCAAGGTGAAGTCTTTAATCAACTGTAATGCTTGCCATAGAGCGATTGATAAGGGTATATTTGATGATGACACGATTCTGATTCCGAATTATGGCTACTGGAGTGATATTGGTGATTAGCTATGTGCGGGGCATCACATATGTTGTGCATCATATAGCTAATATAAATGTTTAGTTTTTTGCTATAGAGGAAAGATAGGAGAGAAGATATGAATTTGAAAAAGATTGTAACAACAGCAGCCATTGCAGGTGCATTAACCATGGGTGGAACTATAGTTAGTGCTCAACCTCTAGCGTTGTCTAACTTCAATGTTAACTATGGTACCACGGTAACTTCATGTGCATTATGCCATACAACTAATGCGACGACTGGCACACTAAACGCCTTTGGTGCAAACTTTAAAACCGCTGGTGGGGCTAAGACTGCCTATATGCCTAACTGGGCAACTCTTGATGGTATGGATGCTGATGCTGATGGTGTGTTGAATGGTGCGCAAATTGCGGCAGGTAATGCACCAGCGGGCAATGGCACATTGGCAGCGCCTACTGACATTGTGGTAACTACTACAGCAGCTAGTTCATCAGGTGGCGGTTGCGTGACTTCATCATTAACAACACCATTAATGATGGTATTGGCAATGTTGTCTTTGGGCTTTTTTGTTCGTCGCAAAAAAGACTAAGTTTTAGTATGTAAGAACAAGCCTCTTGGAATATACTTATTTCAAGAGGCTTTTTTTACACAGTTTTACATATTCATGGAGGAATCAGATGAAAAAAAATATAATGATGGCTTCTTTATTGGGCGTACTCAGTATTGGTTCTACAGTTGCAAGTGCGAATATAGGTGCTTACAACGCATTTAATGCACATTACATTAATCCAGCTACTTGTACATCTTGCCACACGGGAACCCCAGGTGTTACTACTACACTAGGTGTCGATTGGAAAGCCCAGGGTGGTAGCAGCCAAGCGGGTCCTAGCACACAAGCAGGTTGGGATGCACTTGATATAAAATATGCGACTAATTACGGTGGTGTGAACCCTAATTGGACTTTTTCGGCACCAACACCTGTTGGTACAGCATCTTTAACTGGCTGCGTTGCAAGCTCTCTATCCACTCCGTTGATGATGTTTTTGGCAATGTTAAGTTTGGGTTTTGTGGTTCGACGCAAACGTTAATCTTATAAGTATTGTGATTTAACGCACGGCAAAGAATAGCTGCTTTTATAGCCATGCGTTATTCAAATAAAATGTGAGGTTATAGATGAATATCAAATGGATACAAGCCCTGGCTGTGGCAGGCGGGCTTTTGAGTATGTCAACAACTGCAAGTGCGTTGGCACAATATGTTTCCCCCTTAAACACAGCTTTGGGAACAACAGGGTTATCATGTGAAGCTTGCCATGCGGGTTATCCTGCAGTGGCACCAAGCCGTGCAACCATTACATTGCCTATGGGTTTAACTCAAGCAGCTCGACTACCGTTGGGAACAACAGATAGTGATCAAGATGGTTTTACCAATGTACAAGAAGCCAGCGGTACATCACTGGATTTTAATAATAAGTTGGTTACACCATTTACCAAAGCTGTTGCTACAACGAATGATGTGAAGTTGCCTAACGTGTTTGTGCAAGGTGATACGCAAGCCACTGAGTTTGCGATTACAGATATTTATGCCCAAGCAGGAATTACAATTCCAGCGGGTAAAGAAGTGATGGGTGGGGCAACGGTAACAGCAGGTGTTGCTGTGGATATTTATGCTACGCCTTCGGCAATTACACCCGTCACGCTATTGTTTAAGGCTGGCGCACCTGATATGGCAACAATGGTGTATGTCATTGATACTTATGCACAAACCAATACACCTATTGCAGCAACAGGTTGGGCGATTGCCCCTAATGGCGGTGTGCAAATTAAATTATTGCCGAATGGTACATCTACGCCTGCAAGAATTGCAGTGGTTCGAACAATACCTGTTGCCCCAACAACGCTTCAACCGGGTATAAACTTCCCAAATTTGGGTGGCGACAATGAAAATGATGGTGAAGGCTCAGGCGTTGGTGGTTGTATCACGGGCGTTCCTACATTGCCATTGCTGATGTTTGGTGGATTACTAGCACTGGGTTTAGTGAATCGTCGTAAACAAAGTATTTGATAAAACAAAAAAACTACGGTAAAAATTTTAGGGTTTTGTGTTGGTAGGAGATAACCGATGAAAAAAGTGTTGGGTTTAGGTTTGATGTTGGTGTTGGGAAACACTTCAGCATTGGCACAGCCGCAATATGTTGGGTCATTGAATGCAGGGTTGGGTAATGGGGCAGCTGTGTCTTGCAGCGCATGTCATTCAGGTAGCCCCAGCGGTGGCAATGCAGTATTACCCATGGCAGCTACATGGCGCAGTGGCGCAAGTTTGGCTTTGTCAGATAGTGATGGTGATGGTTATAACAATGCGCAAGAAGTAAATGGGGGTAGCACGAATTTTAATTATAATACGATGTCACCGTTTACGCTTGCGAAAACAGCTGAAGGTTCAGCATCAACAACTGTAGTGGTTGTGGGCGGTGGTCAGGTTACTGAAACTGCAATCACAGATATTTATACGCAAGCAGGTATCACGCTTGCGGCCGGGCATAGCATTGCAGGTGGAGTTTCACCCTTGATTAATACGGCTGTTACACCAACACCAACTATTTACTTTAATCGGGCAGTGAATGCTGGTGATAAAGTGTATATGGTTGATTTTACGAACTCGACAGCAACACTTATGAACACGGCAACTTTTAATGCTGATGGTAGTGTGACAGTGAGTGGTTTGCCCAATGCTGCTAGCGTTAATATTGTTGTGGATAGAGCTACACCTATTGTGCCTAGAGCAGGATCACCTCGAGGTGGAGAAGATGAAGAAGGTTGTGTTTCAGGCTCATTATCTACACCACTTTTGATGACATTTGGTTTGTTGGTTATGGGTTTGTTGTTAAGACGTAAACAGGCTTAAAAACTTACTGTTATGATATTAAGACCTTAACCTTATAAGGCATAGCTTTATAAGGTCTTTTTTTGTTACTTGCGTTTTCGGTGGCGGGATTGATGTTGTTTGGGTTTGCGCTCTGCACGGCTATGTTGGGTGCGAAAACTTATGCCCTGTTTACGGCTACCTTGTTTGAGCGGTGCAGATTGATATGCAGGAATCAATTGATGTTCTCCGCTACCAATGAGGTCTGCACGACCCATTTTTTTCAGGGCATCCCTGAGCATAGGCCAGTTATCTTTGTCGTGGTATCTAAGGAAGGCCTTGTGTAAATCACGTTGTTTTTTGCGTTTGGGTACAAATACTTCTTCTTTATATCGGGGTTTAACACGGCTGATAGCTTTGAGCGGATTGCGCCCCGACCGATACATGGCTGCGGCGGTGCTCATCGGAGATGGCAAAAAGGCTTGCACTTGGTCTGCCTTATAATTGTTTTGCTTGAGCCATAGTGCCAAATTGAGCATATCTTCATCGGTAGTGCCTGGGTGAGCGGCGATAAAATACGGGATTAAATACTGTTTTTTGCCAACTTCTTTGGAGTATTTCTCAAACAAGGTTTTAAATTTATCGTAACTGCCAATGCCAGGTTTCATCATTTTGTCCAATGGGGCATTTTCGGTGTGTTCGGGTGCAATTTTGAGATAACCACCCACATGATGGGTAACCAATTCCTTGATATATTCAGGGGACTCGACTGCCAAGTCATAACGTAAACCCGAGGCAATAAACACGCGTTTAATACCTTTGAGGTTGCGTGTTTTACGATACAATTGAATCAGTGGGTTATGATCAGTACCTAAGTTTTTACAAATACCAGGGAATACACAAGATGGCTTGCGGCATGATGCTTCAATTTCAGCAGACTTACATTTGAGTCTATACATATTTGCCGTTGGTCCACCCAAATCGGAAATCACGCCCGTAAAATTCGGTGTTTTATCGCGTATGGCTTCCACTTCTTTGAGTACAGATTTTTCAGAGCGGCTTTGGATAATTCGCCCTTCATGTTCAGTAATCGAGCAAAATGTACAGCCACCAAAGCAGCCGCGCATAATGTTGACTGAGTTTTTAATCATTTCATATGCAGGAATTTTGCTTTCTTTGGCTTTGATATCACCATAACCCATATAAGGCAGCCTTGAATAGGGTAAATCAAAGACGCTATCCAGCTCTTCTGTGGTAAGTGGAATAGCGGGTGGGTTAATCCACACCTCGCGGTTGCCATGCTGTTGAATTAAAGCACGCGCATTTCCAGGGTTGGTCTCCAAATGCAGTAGTCGGGAAGCATGAGCATACAAAATTTCATCATCCACCAAAGCTTCATACGATGGCATTCGAATGACCGTGGTATTACGGTGTTGTTTGATATCCAAAATGGATACAGGTTGCACTTGTTCACGTACTCTATGCAGTTGCTTTTCATCGCATGCTTTGTCTGCGCCTGTCATCGCATAGGGGTTTGGGTGCTGAAAAGGTTGACCCACCTCATCTACATCGGTGCTAGGAATTTCAATCCAGCCATCAGGTACTTGGTTCATCATCACAGCAGTGCCACGAATATGTTTTAAGTCTTTGATGTTTTTACCTGCGCCAAGGGCATGTGCTATTTCGATAATTTGCCGCTCGCCATTGCCATAGACCAAAATATCCGCTTTGGAGTCCATAAGCACAGAGCGCCTAACCTTGTCCGACCAGTAATCATAATGGGCAATGCGCCGTAAGCTGGCTTCAATGCCGCCGATCACCACGGGTACACCTTTAAAGGCTTCACGCACGCGTTGTGCGTACACAGTGACCGCTCTATCAGGGCGTTTGCCGCCCACATCACCCACGGTATATGCATCATCCGAACGAATCTTACGCTCGGATGTATAACGATTAACCATGGAGTCCATATTACCTGCTGTTACACCCCAAAATAGGTTGGGTTTACCCAATGCTCTAAACTCATCGGCTGATTTCCAGTTGGGCTGGGCAATAATGCCAACGCGAAAACCTTGGGCTTCCAAAGCTCTACCAACAACCGCCATGCCAAAGCTGGGTAAATCCACATAAGCATCACCCGTAACCAAAATAATATCGCAGCTATCCCAGCCCAGTTTATCCATATCAGCTTTACACATGGGTAACTGAAAAGCAGGTTTTTCATGGGCTGCTGCCCAATATTTGGGGTAAGAGAGAATGGAGCGGGGGGTACTGTGCATAATTATTTTTTGTCACTCATTAATACAGCTGTAATAAGAGCTCCTAATGCAGCTCCTCCAACAAAGGAGGTTGCAGTACTATTTGAATTTACGACTTTCTCATACTCGATATGGACACCTTGCGACTCAAGTTCTCTTATGAGTGTTTCCACATTTAGGAGAATGTCACTTGGTTGAATATTAAATAATCTTGCAGCTTGCACGAGTTGGGAAACTGATATGGAACTTTCGCCACGTTCAATTTTTGACCAAGTGGATTGAGATATGCCTACATGGGAAGCGATGTATGCCTGCTCAATATGCTTTAGTTGTCGTATGTTCTTTAAACAGTTTCCAAGCATCGCACGAAAGGTAACAGTTGAGTTATTGAAATTTCTTGACATGGTAACTCCGAAGTCTACATTGGATCCTATATTCCCTGCTGCATTAAATATTCCGTAGGGAATAAATTATATAACAGGAGTCAATTATGACAAAACCTTCAGATAACTCTGCAAATCAACAAAACAGCAATAAAGGAACTTCAGGTACTAATACTGCATATGATAAAGCGCAAGGTAACAGGGGTAGCCAAATGAACCCTAACAATAAAGGAAAGAAATAAGTTTTACTATAGTTGAGAGGGGGGGGAGCAAGTCTCCCTCTCAACTATTTTATTAAAGACCTTTCCAATAGTGTTCTTAAAGCCAGCTCTGGGTCATCTTGGCGCATCAAAGATTCCCCGACTAAAAAACCATACACATCATGCTGATTCATCATTTGAATATCATCGTGGGCGAAAATACCCGATTCGGTAATCACGGTACGCTCACTTGGGATTTCAGCCAATAAATCCAGTGTGGTTTGCAAGCTAATATCAAAGGTGTGCAGATTGCGATTGTTGATACCAAGTAGAGGGGTGTCTAAATCCATGGCGCGTTCCAATTCTTTGGCATCATGTACTTCAGGCAATACGGATAAGCCTAATTCTTTGGCGGTTGCACATAATTCTTGGGCTAAACTATCTTCAATCATCGCCATAATTAATAGAATACAACTTGCACCCATGGCGCGCGCTTCAATGATTTGATAAGGGTCTAACATAAAATCTTTACGTAAAATGGGGATGTTTACGGCTTCACGAATATCAGACACGAATTGGTCATCACCCTGAAAATATTTCACATCGGTAAGCACAGATAAACATGTTGCCCCGCCTGCCTCATAAGCCTTGGCGATGGATACAGGGTTAAAGTCTTCACGGATAATACCCTTGGATGGTGAAGCTTTTTTGACTTCAGCAATCACTGCATTTTCTTTGTTGCCAATGCGTTTAATCAAGGCACCTGCATAATCCAAAGGTGCAATGGCTTTGGCTTCAGACAATAAAGTCTGTTCGCTGACTTTGCTTTTACAGCTTTTCACCCATTCGCGTTTGTAGGCTGCGATTTCATTTAATATTGAGCTCATGTTTTAACCTTTTTTGAACTACAGAGGACGCAGAGTTTCGCAGAGGGAATGAAATGTAGATTCAGATCTATGTTAGTTATTGTGGTAACCCTCTTATAAGAACTCTGCGTACCTTCGCGCCCTCTGCGGTTCATTATTATTTATTGGTGAATGCAATTAACGCATCCAAAGTGGCAGTGGCTTTGCCATCATCAATCGTTTGCGCAGCCAAGCCTAATCCGTCGGCAATACTATCTACTTTGCCGGCTACCCAAAGGGCTGCAGCACTGTTTAAGAGTACAATATCACGCCCTGCACCTTGTACACCTGCAAGGATATGTTTAATCACTTCCGCATTAAATGAAGCATCACCACCTTCTAAAGCTTGGGGTGTGGCATAAGGCATACCAAATGCAGCAGGATCAATTTCAAAGCGGTGGGTTGTGCCATTTTCTACCCATACGGCATCCGTGATGGTTGTGGTGGTAATTTCATCAAGACCATCTCTGCCATGCACAATTAATGCACGTTGGGTACCCAGTTGGGATAATGCTCCTGCCACAAGGTCTAACTTTTCTTCACCAAATACGCCTAAGATTTGATATTCTGCACCCGCAGGGTTGGTTAAGGGGCCGAGAAGGTTAAACACGGAACGTACCCCCATTTCTCGGCGAACAGGGCCTGCATATTTCATGGCAGGGTGACATTGGGGTGCAAACAAGAAACCAATGCCCACTTCATCCACGCATGCTGCCACCTGTTCAGGTGAAATATCTAATTTTACACCCAAAGCTTCCAGCACATCGGCACTACCCGACTTGGAAGAAATGGCGCGGTTACCATGTTTAGCAACAGGTACACCACATGCCGCCAAGACAATGGCAACCGTGGTGGAGATATTAAACGTTGATGCACCATCGCCGCCTGTACCACAAGTATCTAATAGTCCCGTAGCTTTGGGTTTGATTTTAGTTGCCGCACTGCGCATGGCACGCGCTGCACCTGCAACCAATTCAGGGGTTTCGCCACGGATGCTTAACCCCATTAACAATGCGCCGATTTGGGCGGGGGTGGCTTCGCCTTGCATGATTTCATTAAAGACAGTTTCAGCTTGTGCTGCACTTAAAGGTATGCCTTTCTGGGTGTCAGAAATTGCTTGTTGGATGTTGTAGTGTTTGCGCACTTTAGGCATGATTATAACTCCAAAAAGTTTTTGAGCATGGTGTGTCCATGTTCGGTGAGTATGGACTCAGGATGAAATTGTAGCCCAAAAGTGGGGTGTTCTTTATGCCGCAGTCCCATGAGTTCTCCTTCTGCTGTCCAGGCGGTGCGAATTAAACTTTCAGGTAATGGTTCTTGCACAATCAAGGAATGGTAACGTGTTGCTGTAAATGGGGTAGGTAAACCTTTAAAAATACCCGATTCATCATGTTCAATAGGGCTGACCTTGCCGTGCATCAAACGTGGTGCACGAATCACTTTGCCACCAAAGACTTCGCCAATGGATTGATGCCCAAGACATACGCCTAAAATAGGTAATTTTCCTGAAAAAGTTTCAATCACGCTTTTGGAAATCCCAGCTTCGGCAGGAGTACAAGGCCCTGGTGAAATCAGAATGCGCGATGGATTCAAAGTTTCAATCTCGGCAATGCTGATTTTATCATTGCGGAACACATGGGGGGTATCGCCCAATTCACCCAAATATTGCACCAGATTAAATGTGAAAGAATCGTAGTTATCAATAACCAATGTTGCCGAACTCATGATTTTTCTCCGTTGCTTTGTGCAGAGGAAGTCTGTGCTGATGCTAGGGCGACGGCCCTAAACATAGCTGAAGCTTTGTTTACACACTCTTGGTACTCATTGGTGGGTACAGAATCAGCCACCAAACCAGCACCTGCTTGCACATGTAACATATCATCTTCAATCACTGCGGTGCGAATGATAATCGCAGTATCCATGTTTTCACCACCAAAAGAGATATGCCCAATGCAGCCACCGTATGCTCCTCTCGGTTGCCCTTCAAGTTCATCAATGATTTGCATAGCTCTTATTTTCGGTGCGCCAGAAAGTGTGCCTGCTGGAAAGGTTGCCGCGAGTAAGTCCAAAGCGTCTACATCATCACGTAACTCCCCCTCAACTTGAGACACAATATGCATCACATGTGAATAGCGCTCAATTGCCATGGAATCGGTGACCTTAACTGAACCAAATTGACTTACTCTGCCCAAATCATTGCGTCCTAAGTCGACCAACATTACATGTTCGGCTATTTCTTTGGTATCCGCCAACAGTTCTTGTTCCAACATCGTATCTTCTTGGCTTGTTTTGCCGCGCGGACGTGTGCCAGCAATGGGTCGAACAATAGCTTTATTACCTTCTTTGCGCACCAAGATTTCAGGAGATGAACCAATCAAGGTCACATCTTGGATGTGCATATAAAACAAGTAAGGTGAAGGGTTGATGTGGCGAATAGCGCGGTAAAGGTTTAAGGGGTCAACATTGAGGGGCTGGCTAAAACGTTGGGATACCACAACCTGAAAAATATCACCTGCCAAAATATATTCTTTGGCTGTTTCTACCATGGTTTCATATTCGGTTTGGCTGACGCTGGATGGCGGAATGTTTAGCTTGGCATCGGTTACAGCAGCAGGGTGAAATGGTGCAGGTGTTGGATGATTTGCTAAGGTTGCTTCTATGGTATCCAACACTTGTTGCGCTTGATGTGCGTCTTTTTCAAGTGCGCATAAGTGTACAATGCCTTTGAGATTATCAACGACCACAAAACGATCAACCAACATATATGCTGCAACCACTTGCGCATTGGTGTTTTGTTGTTCAACACCAGGCTCAAAGCGGTGAATAATGTCATAAGAAAAATAACCCACAGCACCGCCCGTAAAAGGCAAGTCATGGGCTTCAATTTTGGGTTGTTTGATCACCGTATTACGAATCCAAGTCAGCATATCGCCAGCAGCAAAATATTGCTCGCTACCATCACGGTGTTGAATCATTAAACCATTTTCTTTTTCAATGGCGATTTGTGCTGGATCGAAGCCGATAATACTGTATCTTCCCCAATGCTCACCACCCTCAGCACTTTCAAATAAAAAGCAGTTATGTGCGCCGCGTAAACGGGCAAACAAAGATACAGGTGTATCACAATCAGCAGATAATATGCGTTGAAACAGTTTCACAACAAACCTCGACAATAAAGATGGGCGTATGTTGACACAAAACAAAGCACATGGCTAAATGCGGCTCACTTTTGCTGGCGTGAAGTCCATCCGCTGCGCAAAATGGGGCCTTAGCTCAGCTGGGAGAGCGCCACACTGGCAGTGTGGAGGTCAGCGGTTCGATCCCGCTAGGCTCCACCATTTCAATATCTATCAGCATCCAATATAAGCCGTTAAGCCTAGTGTTTAGCGGCTTTTTTCTTGACCTTGTAGCCTATGTTGTCTTATGCTGGTTGTGAACATCTTACAAAAATGACGGTATATTTGACGGTATAAATCTATATTGGACAGTATGGCACGAAAATATACCGTCACTTCTTGGTTTTTTATATCTGTAAGTCCATGAAAAATCATTAAAAAATATTCCCAAACAGGGGAGGAAATGGGGTGATAATATGCTTCCAGATGTGAAAATTTGTGCAGTGAAACTTCCTGAAGGTAAGTCGCAAATTAAGCTAACAGATGGAGAAGGGCTGTATTTGCTTGTTTTAAAATCAGGAAAATATTGGCGTTTTGATTATAGTTTTGTTGGTTGACAGGTATATTCTAAGGTTGAGAAAAAATAAGTGTTCACTATGCTCAATACATAATCGGGCATATAAAATAAAAAAGTGAGGGATGTTTTATGGATAAACTAAATAGCTTTGAAATATTTATGGTAACCCTGTCCACACCATTCATTGTGGCAGCCTTATGGCACATGTACTTAAAATACCATGGCGGAAATAAACAGGGCTGTAAGAAATAAGCCTAACCAGAGTTTGTCATAGTTATAAAGCACATTGTTTTTTACAAGCCATGTGCTTTACATCGTATAAAAATTGAGGGGTTCTACCCTGGAATATTTGCTAGGTGCATATGAGAAATTTTCAAGTTTTGAGATGCTATTAATTCTACTATGTTCGGGTTGGGGGCTGCGCTTTTTCCGGGTGATTTCCGACTCGATAGTTGCGCCCAAGCCTGAGCATCGGCATGGGTTTCAAATGTTTTTGATTAAAGGGGATAACTTTTACGTGTAATCCGAACACGCCACTAATAAGGACCTTGTTTTGATATGCTTGCCATTGCACCATTTGACCATTTGTTGACCAAAAAGCAAATAAAAAAGGGACTACATTTCTGTAATCCCTTTATTTATATGGTGGCTCGACCTGGAATCGAACCAGGGACACAGGGATTTTCAATCCCTTGCTCTACCGACTGAGCTATCGAGCCAATCAAAAGAAGCAGGTAAATAATAAGCTGCTTTTTTCAGAGGTGCGATTTCTAGTGTGATTGGGCTTGGGTTGCAAGCTTTTCCTTACACTTTGTTCTTAAGAGCTCTTATTTCACCAAATGAATATGAATGGAAGCCGTGCTGCTTGTGCTGTGGTGTTTGTTCTGGGCGGCAATAAGATAGATGTTTTGTGGTTTTATGCCGCGTTTGGACATAAAATGTTTGATAAGCGCCTGTGTTTGATAGGATTGTATTTTGAGTTGTGAGGTGAGCTCGGATGTACCTAAGTCGGGTAGCAGTTCGACATGCCAGCCATGTCTTTTGGCTCGTTTTATCATTTGGCGTAAGCGAGTCCGTTCATTGTGGGATAGGGGGTCATTTTGATGGATACGAATACTGCCTAAAACTTTTCTCTGTTCGTTATGGGGCTTAGGATTTTGTGTATGACTAAGTTTGTTCATGGTTGCTTGCAATAGAGCTTGACCGATGACCTGCCCTAAATCTTGTGTTGCTTCGCCTTGAAAATTGAGTTGGTAGGAAATTTGATGATTGCGACTGAGGTGTTGAATAATGCTTTGCCCTGTTTGCCCCGTTGCTTGTAGTAGGAAGTCATCTTGTGTATTTAATGCGGTGAATTGTAAATGGCTAAACAAAAGTTTAGCTGTCCCTTGAATGTTAGTTTTTTTAGTTGCTTGCATTTGGATGCTGAATTGACCTTTGTTGAGCGTAGGCATGCCCGAAAAAGATAACCAAGGTGATAATGTAAACATATTGGCATGTTGTATGGATAATTGAATCTTTTTCCACTGCATCATGTGCTGTGCATCAGGTTGCAGTAACATGGTGGCATTGAGTTTGGATAACCCAAAGTCACTTTGAAAAGTTAAGCTGGTATTTTTGGTTTGCCAGTTGGAAATATACAGGTTGGCTTGGTTAAACCATGGCTGTTCACCGCCGATATTAATGCGACCATCTTGAAGTTGAATATTTTGTAGTTGCCACGGAATGCGCATCCAATTCTCTAAATGAGATGGTGTGCCCCATGCTTGGCGGGGGGTAAGCGGCAGCTGCATCATCCACTGACTGGCGGTAGCTGTCGCTTGTTGAACACCTTGTAGGTCGGCATGTTGAATGTGCAAATCGAATGTAGCAGCCTTAAATGCTTGGTTCTTCGATGCAAGGTGCATATTGTGTATGTTGACTTTCCCCGTTGTTTGCCATTGTTGCCAAGGTTTTATGGTAAGCTGAAGCTGGGTATCACCTTGTAAGGTTAAAGCTTTTTCTTGCAATGGTTTAGGCAGCAGGTTTCGCAGCAAACGCAGCGGCACTTCTTTGGCTGTGAGATGAATGTTGCCATCCTGACTTTTTATACGCACGAATTGTTCGTTGGCACTTTGTCCTGATACATCAAATTCAAGTTGGTTATTCTTTATTTTAGCATAACCATTAAGTGCTGGAAATGTGATGGGTGCGTTTTGTACGCGTAATGTGGGGTGTATATCAAGCAGGCTGATATTATCGAGATTGATATGCCATCCATTATCCAACTGGATTGTGCTGTATGTGTCTATGGTGAATGTGGCATCTTGAATGAGTAGACTGTCGATGGCTATGCGTTGCTTGGCGGTATTGATATGAACATCATGCACGGTGCTTTTGGTGATTTCACTTTGTAAGGCATGAAGACTGGTATCGGTCAAGGAAAGCTTGGGGCTGTTGATTACCCATGTTTTGCCTTGTTTGATAATCTCACCCTGACCTGTAATGCTGGTTTGTAAATCGGGGCGTACAATGTCCCAAGCATTTGCCGTAAATTGTGTGCGCCATTGATTATCTTCTTGGTTGATGTTGAGTTGCAGTGATTTGTTTTGACGCTGTTGTTGTACATGTATTTTAAGGTTTTTTGTAAGCCAAAAACCTGTCCAGTTGATATCACTGGTGATGTCTTGGTATTGGGCGATGATATGTCCAGTTTGCTGTTGGTTTTGTGTTGGTACAATACTATTCATTTGCCATGTGTTGGTGGTGTTGCCTAAAGAGCCTTGCGCTGTGATATGGCGTTGATTGGGTGAGCCAGATACCGTGAGCTGTTTAATCAAAAATTTGGGCATGCCAAAAGTCTGTTTGATGTCACTTTGGATAAGTTGCACACGTTTTGCATGATAAAAAATACGTGCCAGTGTATCAGGAAAAGTCATGTGTTGGGGTTGCCATGTTTTGTTGATCCCACTTGCATCATACGATGCATGATTGATAACCACTTGCTGTAATAAGGGGTGTTCACTAGTGATAGATGCGGGGTTTCCTTTGATGAAAAGTTGTTGAATAAACAAATCACCACCCAAATAGGTCGCTTTGATATTGTTGATGGTTAATGCGCCGCGCAACATGCGGAAATCAACGTGTTCTGCGCTTGCGCCCATGTTTTGTAACCATGAGGTGACTTGATTTCGTGCGGTATTATGTGCTGTCACTTGAATGGAATAATGCCATGCAATCAATAAAAGCAGTAATACACCAGAGACAGATAAATACACACGACCCACCGCCGAAGGTTTGGCAATGGGCGCATGATAAACCGAGTGTTCGGTTACGATAGCCCTTTACCTTGTAATTTACCTTGAAGCTGGGCGATGACAGACTGGTCTTCCAAGGTGGAAATATCTGAAGTGATGTCACGACCTGCGGCAATGTCCCTGAGTAAGCGGCGCATAATTTTACCTGAACGTGTTTTAGGTAAATTATCTGTAAAACGAATCACATCAGGTTTAGCGATAGCACCAATCTCTTTGGCAACATGGGTGCGAAGTTCTTGTTCCAATGTTTCACTGGCATCCACTTTAAGAATAACAAAAGCAAAGATGCCCTCGCCTTTGATGTCATCAGGGCGACCCACTACCGCAGCTTCTGCGACAGCATCATGGGAGACCAATGCTGATTCAATTTCCATGGTGCCCAAACGGTGTCCTGATACATTCAACACATCATCCACCCGCCCCATAATCCAGAAATAACCATCTTCATCTTTACGCGCGCTATCTCCCGCCAAATAATAAGCTTGGTCAGCAAAATCCTGCCAATAAGTCTCAACAAAACGGGCATCATCACCCCAGATGCCTCTGAGCATAGATGGCCAAGGTTTGGTGAGCACCAATAAACCACCGCCTTGAGCCACTGTCTCACCTGTTTCATCAACAATGTCAGCAAATACACCTGGCAAAGGCAGTGTGGCAGAGCCTGGTTTGGTGGGTACGGCAAATGGCATGGGTGCAAGCATGTGCCCACCTGTTTCGGTCTGCCACCATGTGTCCACAATGGGGCAACGACCACCACCAATCACTTCATGGTACCACATCCATGCCTCGGGGTTAATGGGTTCACCCACTGTACCCAATACGCGCAACTTGGATAAGTCATAAGCATTGGGGAATTTATCACCTGCTTTATTTAACGCGCGAATAGCTGTGGGCGCGGTATAAAAAATGGATACTTGATGGTCTTGGCAAATTTTCCAAAACCGACCTGCATCGGGATAGGTGGGTGTACCTTCATACATCACGGTCGTGCCGCCATTGGATAGTGGCCCATACACGGAATAGGAATGCCCTGTAATCCAACCCACATCGGCAGTACACCAAAATACATCAGACTCAGCTTTGAAATCAAAGCTATACAACATGGTGAGATGTGCCCAAAGCAAATAACCGCCTGTGCTATGCACAATACCTTTGGGTTTGCCCGTGGAGCCTGAGGTATAAAGGATAAACAGAGGGTGTTCAGCTTCAATGGTGGTGGGTTCACAGTTTTCAGATTGTTTATCACACAACTCATGCCACCACACATCTTTTTCATGCCATGTGATAGCATTGTTGCCACGTTTAACCACCAAGACATGTTCAAGGCTTGCGCAGCCTTCTTGGGTGGCTGTATCTACGCTGTCTTTAAGATTAAACACTTTGCCACGGCGATAACCACCATCGGCGGTAATGACCAGTTTTGCACCTGCGTCTTCAATACGGTCTTTAAGGGCTTGGGCGGAAAAACCACCAAAGACTACCGAGTGAGTGGCACCAATACGCGCACAAGCCAACATGGCAAATGCAGCTTCAGGAACCATAGGCATATAAATCACCACGCGGTCACCCTTGTTGATGCCTAACGCTTTCAAACCATTGGCTGCTTTGCTCACCTCACGCAATAGTTCTGCATACGAAATATGGCGGACATCGCCGGGTTCACCTTCCCAAATAATAGCCGTACGTGCACCAAACCCATTTGTCACATGCCTGTCGATACAGTTTTCCGAAAGGTTGATGTTGCCATCTTCAAACCATTTATAAAATGGTGGTTTGTCGCTGTTGAGCACAGTGGTAAATGGTTTTTGCCACGTGAGTTCGGTTTTTGCCAAGTTGCCCCAAGTACCTTCAAAATCAGCCTCAAACTTATCGCATAAAGCTTGTCTATCTGCTAATGAAGCAAAAGAACTATCCGATGCTGGCGGGTTAAATATACGGGTTTCTTCTAAAGTCGATTCAATATTGTCTTGGCTCATGGTTTACTCCTTAACATAGGTTCGCGGTACACGCGAAGGAATTTGCGTGAACAGCTCATAACTGATGGTTTGGCACTGTGTAGCGACGTGGTTGGCTGAGGGTTGACCATCATGGTATCCAAAGAACACAACTTCATCACCCACTTGCACATGATGTTGGTTTATAGCGAGCATACAATAGTCCATGCAAACACGGCCAACGATTGGTAATAGCTGACCATGTATCCAAGCTTGCCCTTGGTTGGATAATAATCTTGGTAAACCATCAGCATAACCTAATGCAACAATCGCGATACGCATATCTTGTGGTGCTGACCATGTAGCGCCGTAAGATACGGTTTCCCCTTTTTGAATGTCTCTTATTTGCATGACTTGGCTACGCAGTTGCATGATAGGTTTAAGCCCTAAAGCTTTGGAAGCTATCGGTTCTATGCCATAAAGTGCGAGTCCAGGGCGGGCAATATCCGTGTTGATATGTTGTGCAAAAGCAATCAGACCAGCGCTATTAAACAAGCTGTATGCGGGTGCTTGTATGGTTTGTTGAAGGGTTTTGAATTGTTTGATTTGTTGTTGGTTGAGCGCATGTTTAGGTTCATCAGCACATGCAAGGTGAGACATCATGCCAGCAAGTCGCATGGAAGGTGGGATTTGTTTAATCAGGGTTTGTGGTGATGTTGCGCCAATACGTGACATGCCAGTGTCTACCTTAAGCCAAAGTTTACCTGTGAAACCAGCGCAATGAAGCAAGGTGAGTTGTTCGGGTAATGCGATCACCGGGGTAAGTGCATATTTTTGACATAAAGCGGCATCCTCAGCATCAAAAACACCTGAAAATAACACAATATTGCTATCCTGTGGTATTTCACTGCGTAATGTTTCACCTTCATAAGCATCTGTTACAGCAAAATTTCGGCAGCCTTCTTGGTATAAGGTGTTTGCGATAGGTAATAGCCCGTGACCATAGGCATTGGCTTTAACCACTGCCATGATATTGGTTTCCCCTGCATGTTTTTGCAATAGGTGGTAGTTCCAAGCCAAGTGTTGAAGGTTTATGATTAATGTTGCAGGTCGCATGGGCTAAGTGTTGCTTTTATTGGCTACAAGGTCAAAAGGTGGGTACGCACTATACTTGACTAATTTGCTCAGGTATACCAGAATTCGGCATCAAAAATAAAATCATGGAGGTATGTGAACCATGCAATTAACGAGCAAAGGGCGGTACGCAGTATCCGCCATGGTAGATTTGGCAGGGCACCAAGATGAAGGGCCGATTACCTTGTCATCTATTTCTGAAAGGCAATATATTTCCTTATCGTATTTGGAGCAGTTGTTTCGTAAGCTTAGGGAAAATGGTTTGGTTGATTCGGTGCGCGGCCCTGGTGGCGGTTATCGTTTAGCAAAACCAACCCATGAGATTACCATTGCAGATATTATGCATGCAGTGAATGAAACCATTCAAACAACGATGTGCAAGTTGGAAACTGAAGGTTGTCATCGTGGAAGCCGCTGTGATACGCATAACTTATGGACAGCATTGGGTCACCATATCAATTTTTTCCTTGAAACCGTCACCATACAAGATGTTTGTGATGATAAAAACTATATGCATACATTAAAGGCAGTCGAAAAAACTTTGATGCACCACTAGGGTGCGGGCATGACATTTCAAAACAAACACATTTACCTTGATTATAATGCCACATGCCCACAGTTGCCCCAAGTAACCGTTGCGATGCAGGATGTTGTGGAAACAGCGTTTGGCAACCCATCCAGCCTACATTGGGCAGGGCGCAATGCGCGGCGTAAATTGGATGATGCTAGAGATACGATTGCCCAGTATTTTGCAGTGGATGCTGGTAGTGTTGTTTTTACTTCCGGTGGCACAGAGTCCAACAATATGGTGATTCAGGGTATGGTTGCAGGCGCAAAGTCAGGGCATATTGTCCTGTCTGCTATTGAACACCCTGCAGTATTGCAGGCTGTGGAGCAGTGGTGCATGCGTTATTCTGATTGGTCATTCACTCTGGTGAAACCCGATAAAGGTGGACGCATTGATGTGGAAACTTTTATGGCAGCATGTCAAGATGATACAAAGTTGGCTTGTTTGATGTGGGTCAACAATGAAACGGGTGTGATTCAGCCTGTGTTTGAAGTGAGTAAACATTGCCGTGAGCGTGGCATTTCATTTTTTGTAGATGCCGTACAAGCTTTGGGTAAATTTGAAATCAATCTTCAACAATTGGATGCTGATTTTGTCAGTTTCTCAGCGCATAAAATTGGTGGCCCTCGTGGTGTAGGGGCATTGGTGATGCGTCGAGGTGTGTCATTGGAGTCCTTGATGATAGGGGGTGGGCAAGAACGAGGTCGTCGTTCAGGCACCGAAAATGTTGTTGGTGTTTCTGGTTTTGCAGCAGCACTTGGGCAACAGGATTATGCGCCTATTCAACATTTGCGTGACTTGTTTGAAAGCAAGTTGTTGGCGGCATTACCTGATGTTTGTATTTTTGGTCAAACCCATCAACGCACGGCAAACACCAGTATGTTTTGTGTGCCAGGGTTAGAGGGTGAAACATTATTAATGCAAATGGATTTGATGGGGTTTGCCGTGGCTTCGGGCTCAGCATGTTCATCAGGTAAACGTGAACCATCACATGTTTTGCTGGCAATGGGTTTGCCTGAACAACAGGCGAGAAGTAGTCTGCGTGTGAGTTTCGGTTTGGAGCATGATGAAACAACGGTAGATGCTTTAATTGCGGCTTTGTGCAAAATAAAAGCAAGATTACGTCAAATGAGTGGGCGTTGATACACAATCTTCTTAGTGCGTAATAAGCTGTTTTTACAGTGAAAACTTGAAGAGAAGGAATTGAACAGCTACGTTAAGCTTTGCAATAGCATGGTTTTATGCTGCTAGGAGGGCTTCTTGCTTCAGTCCATTACGAAATTTATTGAGCAACATGCGAAGTGGCTGGGTATGCCGCTGGTTGTGCTGATGTCATGTGTTGCTTTTTCTCTTGTGATTATTAAACCCAATGCTTTAGAACAATTTGAAATGAAATCCTTGGACTTTCGTTTTCAGGCTAGAGGACCTATCCCTGCCGATCCTAGAGTTGTTATTATTGCGGTGGATGATAATTCGCTTGCCGAAGTGGGGCGTTGGCCGTGGTCTCGGGATTTGATTGCGCAAGTGGTTGATAAAGCTGTAGGAAAATACGGTGCAAAAGCCTTGGGTTTTGATATTGTGTTCTCAGAAAAACAGGTGAATAAAGTAGATGAAGCCATACGCGTTTTGCGTACAGCAGTAGCAGATGACCCTTATACTTTGAATCATTTAGCATGGTTAAAACAGCATCGCCAATGGGGTGATGTGGATGGTGAGCTTGAAGCTGTCATTAAAAAATATAAAGATAAGTTGGTGCCTGGTTACTTCTTTTATCCGCAAGGTGCAGATGTGCCTGAATTGGTTTTAAAACAAATGCCTGCTGAAGCTGAATTGATGCAATCGTTGGCGATGATATCGAAGTTTAGTAAAGAAGCCATGTTGAGCATGCCGCATATTGCTGCCATTGAAGGGAACTTACCGCGTATTACGCAGGCGGCAGATGCGATTGGTTTTTTTAACTTCTTTCCTGATTCTGACGGTACGGTGCGCCGTATCCCATTGATGGCTGAAATGGATGGTTTTGTGTACCCCAGTATGGCTATGCAAACCTTACGTATGTATTTGGATTGGCCGGGCATGGCTGTTGTCGTGGGCGAAGCTGGTGTAGAAGAAGTTCAGTTAGGGCCATTGTCTATGCAGACCGATGAGCGCGGTAATATGTTGCTTAATCATTATGGGCCAGGACGTACATTTAAGCATATTTCAGCTGCAGATATTTTGTATGATCGTTTAAAGGGTGATGAGCTTAGAGATAGAATTGTTATTTTTGGTGTGACAGCCATTGGTGTTTATGATTATCGACCCACACCATTTGATTCGGTGTTTCCAGGGGTAGAAGGGCATGCGGTTGCGATTGCTAATATTTTGAATGGCGAAGAATTGCGCAGACCAATTTCAGTAGAAGTTTTGGAGTTGTTGGCTGTGTTATTATTGAGCATGTTGGCTGGTTATTTGGTATATCATCGCCCTCCTTTGGTGCAAGGGTTGAGTATTATAGGTATTCCGCTGTTGATAATGGTTTTTTCGCAGTGGATGTTTACGGCACAAAATATTTGGATTCAAGAAACCTATCTTATTATTGGCGTATTGTTGGCAACATTACCTACAGCATTGTTTGGTTATATTATCGAGTCGAGAAAACGCGCTTTTATTCATGATGCTTTTTCACATTATTTGGCACCGTCTGTGGTAGAGAATTTAGCAAAAAACCCTGATGCCTTGAAGCTGGGTGGTGAAGAAAAACATTTAACAGCTTTTTTCTCAGATATTGCTTCATTTTCAACTTTTTCGGAGAAATTAACGCCATCGGAGTTGGTCGCATTTTTAAACCGTTATCTTACGGCTATGAGTGATATTCTTCTGGCGCAAAAAGGAACAATCGATAAATATGAAGGTGATGCCATTATCTCATTTTTTGGTGCGCCCATTGACCTTGAAGATCACGCCGTGCGTTGTGTCGTTGCAGCGTTGGAACAGCAAAAGAAGTTGACTTTGTTGCGTGAGGAATGGAAAGAAGAGGGTTTACCAGAAGTACATGTGCGTATTGGCATCAACTCTGGGCCTATGGTTGTGGGGAATATGGGAACACAATCGAGTATGAATTATACCATTATGGGTGACCATGTGAATTTGGCAGCACGCCTTGAAGGTGTATGTAAAGTTTACCGTGTACCTATTTTGATGAGCAAGGACACGTATGTGTTGGTGCGTAACGAGGTGTCCGCGCGTTTTGTTGACCGGGTTCGTGTGGTTGGGCGCTCTCAGCCTGTAGATTTATATCAACCAATTGGGATGAGGAGCGAGGTGACACAAGCGCAAATACAAGAAAGTAGGGCTTATGAACAAGCTTGGAGTTTGATGATGCATGGTCAATATGAAGATGCCCTGCAGGCGATGAGCATCTTGTATGTAGAAAACCCTGAATGTGGGCTTTATGATGTCATGGTGAATCGTTTGAAGACTTATACGCAAACACCACCGCCTGACGATTGGGAAGGTGTGTTTAACCTTAAAAGCAAATAATAAAAATAAAGTTTTCGAGGTGTTTTGCGTAAGCCTTTTGTCGTGTAAAAAGACAGTAGGCTTTCGGTCGTTTTTTAAGTTTGGAAAAGGTGGTTGTCGAACACTGTGAAGTAAGGCTTGCCTTGTGGAGGCTTGTTCTTACAATGCGCAGCCCTGCACACTGCAGGTTGATTGATTTAGGCTCGTAGCTCAGGGGTAGAGCACCACCTTGACATGGTGGGGGTCGGCGGTTCGAAACCGCCCGAGCCTACCATTTTTTGTAGGACGCAAGGAGTAGAGCTTTTTTATGAATATCCAATTGCCAGATGGCTCTACACGAACCTTAAACGATGGTGCAACAGCATTCGATTTAGCCATGGATATTGGCGAAGGGTTAGCAAGGGCTGTGATTGCAGCGAAAGTGAACGGCGATGTTGTTGATTTGTCATACGCCTTATCTGATGGCGATAGTGTTGCTTTGATTACTGAAAAGTCTGATGAAGCCTTGGAAGTGATTCGTCACTCTACCGCACATTTATTAGCCATGGCAGTGCAAGAAGTGTTTCCTGCTGCGCAAGTGACGATTGGTCCTGTGATTGAAGATGGTTTCTACTACGATTTTGCTTTTGAGCGCGCTTTTACACCGGATGATTTAAAAGTCATTGAAAAGAAAATGAAAGAAATTGCCAAACGTAAACTTCCGATTGTGCGTGAAGTTTGGCAGCGTGATGATGCGATTGCGCATTTTGAAAACATTGGCGAAAAATACAAAGCATTGTTGATTGGTCGTATTCCTGAAGGCGAAGAAGTTAGTATTTACAAACAAGGTGAATGGGGCGACTTATGTCGTGGTCCACATGTGCCTAACACTTCTAAGCTTAAACATTTTAAATTGATGAAAGTGTCCGGTGCATATTGGGAAGGTAATGCGGAAAATGAGCAGCTTCACCGTATTTATGGCACGGCTTGGTCATCTAAAGATGACCTAAAAGCCTATTTGCATCGATTGGAAGAAGCCGAGAAACGCGACCATCGCAAGTTAGCTAAACAATTGGACTTGTTCCATCTTCAAGAAGAAGCGCCAGGTATGATTTTCTGGCACCCTAAAGGTTGGAATATTTGGCAGGTTGTTGAGAATGAAATTCGTTCCATCATGCGTGATAATGGCTACCAAGAAATCAAAACACCACAGGTTGTAGATAGAAAACTTTGGGAAAAGTCCGGGCATTGGGAAAAGTTCCGTGAGGATATGTTTACCACCAGCACAGAAAACCGTGAATATGCGATTAAACCCATGAACTGCCCTTGCCATATTCAGGTGTTCAATCAGAATTTACATTCATATCGTGATTTGCCACTGCGTTTGGCTGAGTTCGGCTCATGTCATCGTAATGAACCATCGGGTACATTGCATGGTTTGATGCGTTTGCGTAACTTTGTACAGGATGATGCGCATATTTTCTGTGCAGAAGAGCAAATTCAAGATGAAGTCGGTACATTTATCGACTTGGTGTATGAAACATACAAGAAATTTGGTTTTGAAGAGGTCATTATCTTCTTGTCTGACCGCCCTGAAAAACGTGTGGGTACAGATGAGCAGTGGGATAAGGCTGAGTCATCTTTGCACGAGGCTTTGAAGTCTAAGGGTATTGAATATGGTTTAAACCCTGGTGAAGGGGCATTTTATGGCCCTAAGATTGAGTTCTCGCTCAAGGACTGTTTGGGGCGTGTTTGGCAATGCGGTACGATTCAAGTGGACTTCTCTATGCCAGGTCGTCTGGATGCAGAGTATATTGGTGCTGATGACAAAAAACATGTGCCAGTGATGTTGCACAGGGCAATCTTGGGCTCATTAGAGCGGTTTATCGGTATTTTGATTGAAGAACATGCGGGTAAATTCCCATTTTGGCTTGCGCCAACACAAGTTGTGGTGTGTAATATCTCGGATTCACAGTCAAATTATGTTCAAGAAATCACTGAAAAAATGCGGCTTGCAGGCTTTAGAGTAGAATCGGACTTGCGTAATGAGAAAGTCGGCTATAAGGTGCGCGCCCACACTTTGCAGCGTGTACCCTTCATTTTAGTGGTGGGTGAGCGTGAAAAAGAGGAAAACACTGTATCTGTGCGTACCCGAAGTGGTGATAACTTAGGTGTACAATCTGTGGATTCATGGATTGCAGAGATGCAAAATATGAAAAATCAGTACCTGTAACAGGGAAGCTGGAAAAAACGTAAGCTGGCAAGGAGAGTACTTATCGCCAAGAAAGAATTAGCAGTG
Organism: Ghiorsea bivora; assembly: GCF_000744415.1. Classification (NCBI taxonomy): domain Bacteria; kingdom Pseudomonadati; phylum Pseudomonadota; class Candidatius Mariprofundia; order Mariprofundales; genus Ghiorsea; species Ghiorsea bivora. The sequence goes on along the minus strand of NZ_JQLW01000001.1, from coordinate 9,190 downwards.
AACCATGACATTGAAGCTCCAGAAGTTCGTGTTATTGGTCATGACGGAGAACAAATTGGTGTTTTGAAACGCCATGAGGCTATTGCAAAAGCAGAAGAAGTTGGGCTGGATCTCATTATGATGTCACCCAATGCCAAGCCGCCTGTCTGCAAAATTATGGATTATGGCAAGTATAAGTACGACCAAAGCAAAAAAGCGAACGAAGCAAAGAAAAAGCAACATGTGATTCAAGTGAAGGAAGTGAAGGTTCGCGCCACCACTGACCAACATGATTTGGATGTAAAGCTTAGAAATGTTCGTAAGTTCTTGTCAGAAGGTAACAAAGTTAAAGTGTCTTTGCGTTTTCGTGGTCGCGAAATGGCGTATACGGGGCAAGGACGTGAGCAATTGGAACATATTGCTGAAGAAGTAAAGGAATTGGGCAAACCTGAAAAAATGCCTAACATGGAAGGACGGCAAATGATTATGATCATTAATCCGTTGAAGAAATAGAGGTTGGTACACAATGCCTAAGATGAAAACACACAGTGGTGCTGCAAAACGTTTTTCTAAAACAGGAAGCGGCAAATGGAAGCGTAATAAAGCAAACGCTCAACACATTTTGACTAAAAAATCGCCGAAGCGTATTCGTGGATTCCGTGGTACAACTTTAGTTGCACCATCAGATGTTAAAGCTTTGAATCGTTTGATTCCCGGCGCATAAGTTAGTAGATAGGAGAAAGATATGCCTCGCGTAAAATCAGGTGTTCAGGCGCATGCTCGTCATAAGAAAGTTATTAAAGCTGCAAAAGGTTATTACGGTCGTCGTAAGAGCTGTTTCCGTGTAGCTACTCAAGCGGTAGATAAAGGTCGCCAGTATGCGTACCGTGACCGTAAAGTTAAAAAACGTGATTTCCGCAGTTTGTGGATTGTTCGCATCAATGCGGCAGCACGTTTGAATGGTTTAAGCTATTCACGTTTCATGTTTGGTTTAACCCAAGCTGGTATCACGCTAGATCGTAAAGTTCTTGCTGATATCGCAGTTCGTGATGCAGAAGCGTTTGCGCAACTTGCAGCAACGGCTAAAGCAAACATTCAATAAATATTCCCGACAGATGTCGGATGTTCGATTGGAGAATGGCAGGGTCGTAATGACTCTGCCATTTTTGTTTGTGCAAAACTTTTTTGAACCGCATAGTGCGCGGTACCCACAAGGGGTAAACTTCTTGCCTTGAGAGTAGGCAATTCATCACAGCTAAACAGAGGTTTAACGTATGAGTGAGATTGATTCTTTAAAAGCACAGCTACAAGCGCTGCAAGAGAAAGCGTTGGCTTTGTTTGCAGATGCAGCTGATTTAAAAGCATTGCAAGCCTTGCGTGTGGCTTATTTGGGTAAAAAAGGTGAACTGACCAGTGTGCTTAAAGGCGTGGGTAAGTTACCACCGCAAGATAGACCTGTGATTGGTCAGTTTGTAAATGCGACCAAAAATGCATTGGCGGAAGCTTTGGATAAAGCTGAATCTTTATTGGCGAGCAAAGAAAAAGAAGCGCGTATTGATGCAGAGCGTATTGATGTAACCTTGTCTGGACGCACGTCAACGCCCGGCGCACTTCATCCTGTGCAGCAGGGTTTGCATGAAATGACGGCTATATTCTCTCAAATGGGTTTTGCGCTGGCGGAAGGTCCTGAAATTGAAGATGAATTTCATAACTTCGATGCTTTAAATATTCCTGCAGAACATCCTGCGCGTGCCAACCATGATACCTTTTTCTTTGATATTGAAGGCACCGCCGATACAAAATTATTGCGCACGCATACTTCACCCGTACAAATTCGTGCTATGCAAGCTTGTGTGGATGCAGGTGGTGAACCGCCACTTGCGGTAGTAGCAGCGGGGCGTGTTTATCGTTGTGATTATGATGTGACCCATTCACCTATGTTTCATCAGGTTGAAGTGTTTAAGGTGGATAAAGATGTATCGCTGGCGCATTTAAAAGGTGTGCTACAACATTTCTTGTCAGCTTATTTTGAAAAAGATGTACCGATTCGTTTGCGCCCCCATTATTTCCCGTTTACAGAGCCTTCTGCGGAAGTAGATATTGGTTGTGTATTTTGCAATCACAAAGGTTGCCGTATTTGTAAAGGCAGCGGTTGGATTGAAGTGTTGGGCAGCGGTATGATTCACCCCAATGTGCTGAAAGCGGTGGGTATTGATAGCAGTATATATTCTGGATTTGCCTTTGGTTTGGGCGTGGAGCGTTTGGTGATGCTAAAACATGGTATTCCTGATTTGCGATTATTCTTTGAAAACGATGTGCGATTCTTACGCAGAATGGGGGCTAAGTAGATGAAAATTCCATTTTCTTGGTTAAAAGAGCATTGCCCCATTGAAAAAACACCGCAAGATGTTGCTGATGATTTGGTACGTTTGGGGCATGAAGTTGAAGGTATTGAAACACCGCGTGCTGGTGTGAAAGGCGTTCGCGTGGGTCATATCGTGGAAATGAAACCACATCCTGATGCAGACAAATTGAAACTGCTTAAAATTGATTTGGGTGATGTTGACCATCTTGCCATTGTATGTGGTGCATCGAATATGGTGGAAGGCGATAAAGTACCCGTTGCCACTGTAGGTACGAGTTTACCCAATGGTTTAAAAATTAAAAAAGGTAAAATCCGTGGTGAGGTTAGCTTTGGCATGTGCTGCTCGGAAGCTGAACTTGGTTTGGCTGAAGATGCAGATGGTTTGTTGATTCTACCCAAAGATGCTCCCGTAGGCGAAGAAGTTGGTGAATACCTCGAGCTTGAAGAAGCGGTATTGGACTTGGACATTACACCCAACCGCGGTGATTGCATGAGTCTAAGAGGTATCGCAAGAGATTTGGCAGCAGATTATGCTCTGCCGTTGATTGAGCCTGGTGATGAAGTTGTAACAACCGATGATAGTGTGGTTGCGCCGACTGTTGCGGTTACAGCCAGTGAAGATTGCACATTGTATACGGCTTGCCGCATTGAAGGGGTGAAAGTGGTTGATTCACCTGAATGGTTGCAAACACGTTTAATTGCAGCGGGTTTGCGTCCGATTAATGGCGTGGTGGATGTGATTAACTATACCATGTTGGATTTGGGGCAACCCATGCATGCTTTTGATGCGGACACACTGGATGGAAGCATTACTGTGCGTTTAGCCAAAGCAGGCGAAACGTTTACCTCTTTAGAAGGCAAAGAAGTGAGCCTTCAGGCTGAAGACTTGGTGATAGCTGATGATGCCCATGTGATTGCTTTGGCGGGTATTATGGGTTCAGAACCTACGGGTGTGACTGAAAAAACCAGCAATATCATCTTGGAATCCGCAGCCTTTAGACCTGCGCGCATTAGTATTACGCGGCGCACTTGCGGTTTGGTATCGGATTCATCCATGCGTTTTGAGCGGGGCGTTGATCCTGCCATGATTGCGGTTGCTATGGATCAAGTAGCACAAATGATTGTGAGTTTGTTTGGTGGCCAAGTTAGCAAAACTACAGCCGTAGGTGATGCGGATAGTTTAATTAAAGACACGCAAATAAAAGTGAATATGCAGCGCATTGAATCACGTCTTGGCATTGAAGTGCCTAAAACGGCAGATGCAGTGCTGGAACGTATGGGTTTTGGTATTGAACATGATGGGGATATTTTAAACTTTAGTGTACCCAGTCATAGACCTGATGTGCGGTTGGCAGAAGATATTTCTGAAGAATATGCACGTGTGATTGGTTTTGACAATATCCCTGCAGTGTTACCACCGTTGACAACTATTCAACCAAGTAAGGTGGATACAGGTATTGCTGATGCAGTGCGTTTGGGTTTTGTGCAAGTGATTAATTATGCTTTTATCTCAAAAGATGAGCAGCGTTTATTTGTACCTGTTGATGATAAAGATTTGATATTACCCAATCCGATTTCTGAAGCCATGAGCGTGATGCGTCGTTCGATGTTTCCAAGTTTGTTGAATACGGCAAAATACAATATGAACCGTCAGCAAACAGGTGTGGCATTGGTTGAGCAAGGTCGAATTTATACGGGTCCGCTTGATGAACATACAGAAACCAATATGTTGGCTTGGTTGATGACGGGTGATGTGCAGCAAGATACTTGGTATGCGAAGTCTCGAAAAGCTGATTTCTTTGATTTGAAAGGTGCGATTGAATCATGGTTGCAAGGGCGCGGTTTAACGGCGCGTTTTATGGCAGATGATGATGTGCAAGGTTTACAAGCAGGGCAAACAGCAAAGATTTTTATTGGTAAATCCGTAGCGGGTTATGTCGGTAAAGTGGATGGTGATTTGGCGGGTGGTTTTGATTTATCCGATGATGTGTTTGTGGCATCCATCAATTTGGATGTATTACACACGGGCAAAAAAGCCAAGTTCCAGCCTATTCCCGAGTTTCCATCGATTGAACGCGATCTGGTGTTTCTGTTTGATAAGGGTGTCACTTCCGATGTTATTCTACAAACTGTGCGTAAAGCTTGTGGGCAGCAGCTGGTTGATGCCTCTATTTTTGATTTGTATGATGGTCAAGGTGTGCCTGAAGGTAAGGTGAGTTTGGGTATTCGTTTTGTATTACAAGATGCCAAACGTACACTGACACAAGAGGATTCAGACAAGGTGATGCAAGCAGTAATTGATGCAATGGCAACGAAGTTTAAAGCAGAACTTCGCGGATAACATCCTTTTAGAAATAAAAAAGTCAGGCTAAACTAGACTAGCCTGACTTTTTTCGCTTGACATAATGAACAGTGTTCACTTTACTGTTCCGGTGGTATGAACAGCGTTCACTTTGAGAGGATCTTATGGCAAGAGGAAAACATACGCGTGAAGAAATCAGGCAGCTGGCGATTGATGTTGCTGAGCAGTGTATTGTTGAGCATGGCATGCAGGGGATGAATGCAAGACATATTGCCAAAGAAATGGGTTATGCTGTAGGTACATTATACCAAGTATTTAAGAGCATGGATTTGCTTATTTTTGAAGTCAATATGCGCTCATTGTTGGCTTTGGAGAAATATTTACGTGCAGCGGTGCAAGATGCGACACATTGTCATGCGGCGATTGAAGCCATGGTGATGCGTTATGTGGATTATGCATTGCAAGAAACAAATCGCTGGCAGACTTTGTTTGAGCATCGTTTGCCTGATGATGTAGAGCTTCCTGAAATATATCAAAAACATAGGGCACAATTGTTTCGTCTGCTTGAAGAACAGTTGAAATGCGCCTATCCTGATAAGTCTAATCAAGACATTGCCTTAGAGGCGAGGGCGTTATGGGCGGGCGTACATGGGATTTGTACCCTAACACTGCTGAACAAGTTGGATGATGATGGTTTGCACATCAAAGATATTGTGCAAACTTTATTGGTCCGTTTTAACATTGAGGGAGGTGATGTATGAGATTGTTGATGTTTTTTGCTAAGATATTATTAAAACAGGTGTTTAAGGTGAAAGTGATAGGTTTGGAGCATCTTAAAGACCTAGATGAACGCGCCCTTATTGTAGCAAACCATACATCATTCTTAGATGGTATTTTATTAACATTGTTTTTACCCATCAAAGTCAGCTTTGCAATACATGGGCAATATTATAATAAATGGTGGATGGCACCCGTTAAACGTATTGTGTCATTATTTGCCATTGATCATAGCGATCCTATGGCGATGAAAAGTTTGATTCAGCATGTCAAAGAAGGGCACAGAGTTGTGGTATTTCCTGAAGGTAGAATTACTTCTACGGGTTCATTGATGAAGGTATATCCAGGCTCTGGTATGGTGGCGGATAAAGCAGACGCGACTATACTTCCCGTGTGCATTCAGGGAGCGCAGTACTCTCATCTTTCACGTATGCAAGGACAGGCTAAATTGCGTTGGTTTCCGCAAATTTCCTTAACCATTTTACCGCCAACAAACATGGTTTTTCCTGAAGGTATAAGTAGCCGTGAACGTAGGCATAAAGCAGGGGAGCAGCTGGCGGATATTATGCGGGACATGGTGTTTCAATCGTCCAACTATAAACAACGGCTTTGGGATAGTTTACTCGATGCGGCTGTGATTCACGGTAAAAAACATGAGGTGATTGAAGATTTGGAGCGTACACCGTTGCATTATGCAGATATTTTTACGCGCAGCATGGTTTTACAGCAACTGTTGCCCAAGTCGTTGCAAAAGGGTGAGCGTGTTGGTTTGATGTTACCCAATGCCAATGGTTGCTTTTTAACCTTTTTTGCTATGCAGGCACGCGGGCTTATTCCAGCTATGTTGAACTTTTCAGCAGGTGAGAAAGCTGTGCTTGCTGCGCTAAAAACTGCCAGTGTGAGCACGGTGATAACATCGAAGAAGTTTATTGAATTGGCAGAGTTGGATGAACTTATCGCTGCGATTGCCACCAAAGCTGAAGTTGTTTATTTGGAAGACCTGAAAGAAAACCTGAATATAGTTCATAAGCTGAAAGGTTTGGTGATGGCGAAATTCCCAAGTTTGGGTATTCGCAGGTTGATTAAACATGTGAAACCAAATGATGCAGCAGTGGTATTGTTTACGTCGGGCTCAGAAGGTGTGCCCAAGGGCGTGGTGCTTTCACATCAAAATATCTTGGCAAATGTGGAGCAAGTACGTGCTAGTATTTCATTTAATGAAAATGATGTGTGTTTGAATGCACTGCCTATGTTTCACTCTTTCGGGCTAACGGCAGGCACCATGTTAACCACTTTAAATGGTATCAAAACATTCTTTTACCCTTCGCCACTGCATTATCGTATTATCCCTGAAATGGCCTATGATATCAATGCAACCATCATTTTTGGTACCAATGTCTTTTTAGCAGCATACGCAAAATATGCGCATCCTTATGATTTTTATACCATGAAATATGCTGTAGCAGGTGCTGAAAAGTTACAACAGGAAACACGCGATTTGTGGATGGAGAAGTTTGGTGTGCGTCTGCTGGAAGGGTACGGTGCCACGGAAACCAGCCCAATCTTATCGGTGAACACGCCCATGCATTTTAAGCTGGGCACTGTGGGGCGATTTATGCCCAGCATTGAATACAAATTGGAGCATATTCCAGGTATTCCCAAAGGTGGTCGGTTGTTTGTGAAAGCACCCAATGTGATGAAAGGTTATTTGTTGCATGATAATCCGAGTGAAATTCAACCACCCAAAGACGGTTGGTATGACACGGGTGACATTGTTGAAGTGGATAATGAAGGTTTTGTACATATTCAAGGCAGAGCCAAACGATTTGCCAAAGTGGCAGGAGAAATGATTTCACTCACGGCAGTGGAAGAATTATGTAAACACTGTTGGTCTGAGCATGAACATGTGGCACTGGCTTTTCCTGATGTGGGTAAGGGTGAGAAAGTTGTGCTGATGAGTACCCTAGAATCACCAAGTCGCAAGGATTTGGTGGCATATGTTAAAGAACATGGCATTAATGAGTTAAATGTGCCTAAAACATATTTGTATACCTCTGAGATACCACTGTTGGGTACGGGTAAAATTCATTATGTGGCAGCGCAAGCATTGGCTGAGAAGATGTTGGCGGGTAATGAATAAAGATATTCGTAAGCTGCTTACTGCCCAATTTTTAACGGCAATGGCAGACAATGCGATGTTGTTTGTGGCGGTGGCGATGGTGATGCAAGGTGCATTGCAAGGTGATTGGTATGTGCCTGCGCTTCAAGGTTGTTTTTTGGTGGCATTTGTGGTGTTAGCCCCTTGGGTGGGCACGTTTGCCGATACTCATTCCAAACCCAAAGTGTTGATGTTAGCCAATATCATTAAAGGTGTGGGCGCATTGATGTTGCTGTTGGGTATGGAGCCTTTAATTGCTTATGCTGTGGTGGGTGTCGGGGCTGCGACATACAGCCCTGCTAAGTATGGGATTCTACCTGAGCTTGTGGATAATGATGATGATTTAATGAAGGGTAATGGCTGGGTAGAAGGCAGCACCATTGTTGCGATTTTGGTGGGCACGGTGGTTGGTGCGAAGGTTGCGGATTATTCCATTCATATGGCACTGCTTTTTGTGTTAAGTTTATACACCGTCTCGGCTGTGGTGGCGTTGTTGATGTCCAAGCTGCCTGCGGCACATAAAAAAGAAGCCAAGGGTGCCTTGGGTAGTTTTAAGGCAACAGTGACCACCTTACTTTCCAACCCTAGAGCACGTTTTTCCACTTTGGGTGTGAGTTTGTTTTGGGCATCGGCAGTATCCTTGCGTCTCATTATTATTGCTTGGGCGCCTGTGGTGTTGTTATTGTCCACCACTGAAGATATTTCACTGCTTTCATTGTTTATTGCGCTGGGCATTGCATGCGGCGCACTTTTAGCCCCTAAAATCATCCCCATGCACCAATTAAGGCGGGTGCGATTTGCAGCTTATGCTTTGGGTTTAAGTATTTTGGCTTTGATGTTGGTGGATGATGTTAACGTAGCGCGGGCGTTGTTGTTTGTTGCAGGTTTGTGCGGTGGTTTGTTTGTTGTGCCGGTGAATGCGGTATTGCAAGATATTGGGCATCAATCGGTGGGTAGCGGGCATGCGGTTGCAGTGCAACATTTCTTTGAAAATACGGCAATGTTGACGGCTACGGCTGTGTATACTTTTGCAGTGAGTATGGGGGTGGCTGCAACCACATCCATGATGGTATTGGGTGGTTTTATTTTGGTGGTGACAACTATCATTGCGGAAAAATTACCTGAAAATACATAGGTTTGGATAAAGGGGAAGGTACGAAGATGTGTTGGTTATTTATAAAAAGGGCTCTGACCCACTGCTGTCCCACTTAGATTTGTATTCAAAACTTCCACCCCAATTGATTCGTATTTTCAAGTTTTTGTTCGGGAGGCTTGAAGATTTCCATCAAGTTTCTACTCACGAACAAATTCATTTGTAGCAATCGAATAATTTGCATCGGGCTTTGTTTCAAGTTGAATGTAAACTTCATCCAAGCAAGCATAAGGTAAGTGCAAAGTGCGACCATAATTTGTGTGATAACAGCATTCATAGAGGTGCCAATGAATGTTTTTATTTTTAGGTTTTGCTTAATCCACTTAAAGAACAATTCAACTTGCCATCGCTGTCTGTAAATACCTGCAATAGTATTGGCTGACCAATGAAAATGATTGGTTATAAAGGTGAAAATCTTACCTGTTTCTTCATCTTTATAGACAACCTTACGCACAG